>CATJIF010000118.1 GCA_949740445.1 uncultured Peptostreptococcaceae bacterium
ATTCTTTAAGCCCATATTAACAACGCTTCCATTGTAAGGGATGCCATCAAATTCTGCATATACCTTCCCCCGGCCTTTGCCCCATTCTTTTCGAATATCCCAGGGAAAGATAACATAAGCGCCACCAGTATCCGGCAGCTCGTGAAGGATTGCATCGTATTCGTATTTTTTCCACTCATTTTCTTTTTTCATTGCAGTAGTTTCTCCATAATCCCGGAATTTATGTTGAATCAGTGGAGTTACATCGCCAGTAGCAAAGAGCGTTCTATATAGATGGCAACTGCTTCTCCTTAGTACTCAACCTGCGAAGCAATGAACACAGATACGTCTTACCATCCGCTGAACTACATGGAAATAAATACACACCAGATGATAATCTCACCTGTATCGCAGGAGTGTACTAACTTAAATCAATCATACGTGGCTCCTCCATTATATGCTCGGCAAACTCATTCAAAGACAGCAGTGCCTCCCCTTACACAACGTCGTTTGTAGTGTAGCACAATCCAACCGGGTTCACCAGAGCAATTTCTCTGCCGCTTCCGAAAATGGAAAAACGCTAAGGCTTGCTTATCAATTCCTTTTTGTGAAAACACAATGTTCTCTGCGCCTTGTCAGCGATTACTGTCAATGATATAATAAAAGTAATCTGCCAAAGTTCGACGAAACGGCACACAAGCGGGCAGCAGTCAGAGCACGGGCTTTCCTGCTTCCCATAACAGGAGAATTTTTATGCACCCTTTCAAGCCTTACGCTATTTTTGATATGGATGGAACGCTTCTCGATTCGATGTCGTATTGGCACGAGCTGGGCCGTTCTTACTTGCGTTCCTGCCACATTCCGATTCCGGACGATTTGGAGGAGCGCGTAAAAGCTATGACGCTTTCGCAGTCCGCGGTCTATTTTGTAGAGCAGCTGGGGCTTCCCGGACAGCCGGAAGTCATCGCAGACCAGATGCGCAACACCATCCGCCACGCATACGAGGTGGAAATCCAGCCCAAGCCGGGCGCCGTAGAGTATTTGCAGTATTTAAGAGCGCAGGGGGTTCGCACCTGCATCGCCACCGCAACGGACCTTTCGCTGGCGCAGCCCTGCCTGCAGCGGTTGAACCTGCTGCCTCTGCTGGATTTTGTTGTCAGCTGTGAAGAAACCGGTGTCGGAAAAAGCGAGCCCGATGTCTTTCTCCTTGCAATGCAGCGGTTTTCTCAGTGCGCCAACCCACGGCAGGCGCCTGCGGCAATCGCTCCGTCGCAGGTCGCTGTCTACGAGGATGCCTGCCACGCGGCGCGGACTGCCAGGGAGGCCGGCTTTTACACGGTCGGCGTTTACGATGCTCTGACAGAGCAAGCGCTGCTGAAACCCTTCTGCCATCATTATATCACGGATTTTCCATCGGAGCTTGCCCGCCTGCGCGGCGTTGGCCGTTAGCGCAGGCGTTATCTGCGCTGCGCTCTGCATCCGCAACCTGTTTTGCTCCTGCACCGATGCATTTCGTGTTTTAATCCTTAAAAACGAGGTATATACGTAATATCCTGTAGTTTTTCCGGAGATTTCCGCCCTGCGAAGCGGCGGTGTCCGGCAAAACACTTTATCACTAAGGAGGAATCTCCGTCAATGGAACGTTTACAATCTCTGTATGATCAGTTAATCGCGCTGATCCCCGAGGAGGACATCGACCGCTATCTGGCCTGCGGCTGCTCGGCCGGCGCACAGTATTCTGCCATGGACCGGCGGCTTCTGATCGTCGAAAAGCTGCCGAAGATCGAGGATATGCCCCGTGAAAGCGGTTGCTGTTGCGATTCTTCGCACAGCAGCAATTCTTCGCACGACGCTTGCGGCTGCGGTCATTCCCACAGCAATGCTTCTCCCGGCGATAACAGCCGTGCGCATCCGCACAGTGCTTCCGCCCACAAGGAGCACCGCCCTTTCGGCGGTGCGGTTAACAGCACGGATTTTTCCGGCGCAATCCCCAAGCTCTGCCGCCATTTGCTGGGGATTTCCGCATCCCAGTGGCCGGAGTGCATTGCGAAGACGTACTTATATAAGGTCGCGCCGATGGCTGGAAAGCCTTCGTCTGCGCTTCTTGCGCAGCAGCACGATCTGTGCGGGCAGATTCTTTCCGAGGAAATCCGCGTGTTCGACCCCACGCACGTTTTATTTCTCACCGGCTGGAGTGCGGTCTGGGATTTCGATTTCCCCATCTATCCACTGCTGAAGGGCGAAACGACGGAAGCTGTGGGCCGGGCGGAAAACGGCGCGCACATTCTGGTCAGCCGCTACGCTATCCGCGATTCGGAGGATAAGTTTGTATCGGATATTGTCGCTGCTTTTGAGGCGCTTTATGCCAACGAAGCGTAAGTCTGCCAGGCATCTGTCTTGCAGTAGTTCAGTTTCTACACATCAACCATAAATAAATTACAGTCAAACAGAAAGGATGATTTCCATGAAATACAATTATAAAACCCACGGGACCTGCTCGCAGTACATTACTTTTGACCTGGAAAACGGCGTTGTCCGCGATGTTTCGTTTATGGGCGGATGCCACGGCAATCTGCAGGCCATCGGCAAGCTGGTGGATGGCATGAAGGCCGAGGATATTATCGGAAAAATCAAGGGCGTGGACTGCGGCGGGCGCGGCACTTCCTGCGGCGACCAGCTGGCCATTGCTCTGAAGGCTGCCATGGACGCACAAAGCAATCAATAACCATCCACGGGCTTGCTTGTGGCAATGCGGATGGCATCTGCCTCCGCAGCTGCCCCATCAGCGCAATCGTTTTATTTCCGCAGTCGCGCCATCGAAAGGAATTTCCATGAAACGCAACGCAATCGCTATTGCAAAACGCATATTTTTATGCGTTTTTCTGACTTTTTTGCTCATCGCTGCGGCGATGCTGGTTTTTTTCAGCATTAACGAATACCGCCCGGATGCCATTGAACCTGTGGAAATCGCAGGCTCTGGCACAAAGGAGTTGGCAGTAGGCGACAGTCTGCGCATCGCTACCTTAAATACCGGCTATGCTGCCCTGGATGAAACCGCCGATTTTTTTATGGATGGCGGCAGCTCCATCCGCCCGCAGTCCGAGGAAGTGATTCACGCAAACATCGCCGGAATCAGCCAATTCCTAATTGACTATCCCTGCGATGCCGTCTTTTTGCAAGAGGTGGACCGCCATTCAAAGCGCTCATTTTACATCGACCAGGCAGATGCCTATGCGGCGCAGTTCGGCGGCTTAAGCACCTTTGCCACGAATTTCAAAGCCCTGTTTGTGCCCTTTCCTCTGACCTCGCCCGACGGCATGATCGGCCGGGTGGATGCCGGCCTGCAGACGCTTTCCACCTTTGACAGCGAAAATGCTCAGCGCTACAGCCTTCCCGATTCTTACAGCTGGCCCGTCCGCACCTGCCAGCTGAAGCGCTGCCTGCTGCGCCAGGAAATTCCCCTGAGCAACAGCGACAAAAAGCTGGTGCTCTTCAACCTTCATCTGGAAGCCTATGCGCCTGAAGCAAAAAAAGCGGCACAGACTGCTCTTTTGATGGAGCTTCTGGCCGCTGAATACGAACAGGGAAATTATGTAATCGCCGGAGGAGATTTCAACCAGACGCTTCCCGGCGCCGATCTCTCCGCTTATCCACTCTTAAATGACAGTTATTTTCAGGCGCCCCTGCTGAATGTAGACGGCCTGCCCGAAGGCTTTTCCTTTGCCTTCGACGACAGCGTCCCCACCTCGCGGCTGCTGAACGAGCCCTACAGCCATCAGCCGGAGACGACGCAACTCTATGTAATCGACGGTTTTCTGCTGTCGCCCAATGTGCAGGTGGACAGCGTAGAAACGCTGGATCTGGATTTCCGCTATACCGACCACAACCCCGTGCTGCTGGAAGCTACGCTTCTGCCGTAGGAATTTCGGGCATGTGGGTTCGCCGCACCCTAAATAAGTGCAGCGCTAACCACATTTACCGGAAACAGTATACGGTCAACTCCTGTTATTCCTGTTCTTGATATTTATACTTCTGTAAAACCGCTCGAAAGGCGAAGCAGATAGCCGCTCCTGCGATTCCCAAAGAGAAGATCATCATCGCTGCGCCTGCTCCCTTTTCTGCTCCGAAAAAGAAAACGGCAACACTATTTTTACCTGCGTCCGTTATAAAGGGCTCGAATACGGCGTCGATCAGCCATCCGCTGAGGGAATACCCGATGGGGATGGTAAAAAACTGAAGGGTATTCCGGCAGGCATAGACCCTGCCCTGCATTTCTACCGGTATGGTCGAACGCACGATGACATCCAGGTGGGCATTCATCAGCGGCACGGGCAGATAACCTAAAATCTGCGCAAAGCACCACAGCGCCGGCGTGTCGGAAAGCGACATCAGGAAGTTGTCTGTCGTCAGAGAAAACAGCATCGTAAAAACGATCACCCGGATGCGATCTTTAGGCGCCGGCAGCGCTGATGCGAGCAGACTTCCCAAAAGCATAGCGACTCCCGCAAAGGACATTACAGCGCCCAGCACCTTTTCACCGCCGTTTTCTCTGGGAAGCACAAAGGCTGGAAGCGCTGCATCAAAGGCAGAGGCCACCAGATTAACGCCCGCCAAAAATAAAATCAGCGCAAGCACCATCCGGTTTTCGTTTAAGCAGCGCAGGCCGGCTTTGGCCGACTGCAAAAGAGATTCGTCCGCCGCCTCCTGTGATGCCCGCACCTTCGGAAGCCTGATCCAAAACAGCAGTGCGGAAAACGCCACTGCAAAGGTCGCCAGGTCTACAGCAACGACGACGTCCATTCCGCCTATCGCGTAGATGGATGTTGCCAGCACTGGGTGAAGGATCGTAATTACCGAGCTGGAAAGCGACCGCAGGCCGCTGGTTTTCTGAAACCATTTCTTTGGCGTAATCAGAGTGATTGCCACGTCGCCCGCAGGGCTTTGCACTGTGTTCATCAACCCGTTGACAGCGTTCAGCCCATACAGATGCCACGGACTTAGCATTCCTGCCTTTAAAAGTACAAATACGGTTACTGTACAGCAGGCCGCCAGCCCGTCGCAGACCAGCATGGTTTTCTTCTTATCCCACCGGTCGCTGAAAGCCCCGGCAAATATGCTCATCAGTACGTATGGCGCATAGGAGCAGACGGACAGCAGCGCCGTTTGCAGTGCTGATCCCGTGGCCTGGTACAGCCACAGCGTCAGCGCAAAATTCGTCATTGTGCTACCCAGCTGCGACAGCCCCTGGGTGCTCCACAAGATATAAAAGTCCCTCAATTCGCAGCTTGGATGCTTTCGGCTTTTTCGCATTTTGCCTGTACCCGTTTTGCTTCCACCTGCGTTATTTTGGTCTATTTTATCTCTGCTGGTTCTGTTCTCTGTTGTTTTGTCTATTCTCTTATCTATTTTTTGTTTCATTTTGACTTTGCTCCTTTGATTTCTTTCGATCCGCTTTCGCCTGCCTGGTGTGATTTTTGCACCCGGCTGTCGAAAGCCATTTCCTTTGTTTTTATCAAGTTGCAAAGTCCGAGGATTTTGTTAAGCCTGTGGCAGGCTTATCGCTCCATGCAGTATCCTCAAACCTTGCATGGAGCATCCGCAATCATTAAAAGCATCGCAATTTCCTCCTCTTCTGTTTCGGCGACGACGCCTTCTGCAAATTGTGCACTGTTTTGTGCGCACGATTTCCTGTTGCCGCATGGCCGTACCGCTTCTACAGCACCATGGCTATCGTTCCTGCGCCGATCAAAAGGCAGCCCAGCAGCGATTTTGCCGTAAACTCCTCGTGCAGAAGCAGAAATGCCAGCACCAGGGTAATGACCACGCTCAGCTTATCTATTGGCACAACTTTAGATACCTCCCCTTCCTGCAGTGCCCTGTAATAAAACAGCCAGGAAGCGCCTGTCGCAAGTCCTGAGAGAACCAGAAACAGCCAGCTCTTTTTGCTGATTGTAGACATGCCGGTCTGCGCATGGGTAAGGAACACCATCCCCCATGCCATGACCAAAGCGACAAGCGTCCGGATGGCTGTTGCAAGATGGGAATTGACGCCCTCTATGCCAACCTTCGCCAGTATAGATGTAAGCGCTGCAAAAACCGCAGATATTATCGCATATATGCACCACATAAA
>CATJIF010000119.1 GCA_949740445.1 uncultured Peptostreptococcaceae bacterium
AAATCAAAATGACAAAATTGTAAGAAACCCTGTCACTGATCTGTAAGCTGGCTCGTTTATAGTAATAAGGGAGGAAAGAAAGGAGTATTGGGAATGGAGATTTTACGCATTGAACATCTGAGCAAGATTTACGGCCAGGGGGAAACGGCAGTGCATGCGCTGAGCGATGTGAGCTTTACGGTACCAGAGGGGCAGTTCGTGGCAATCGTGGGCCCATCCGGCTCCGGAAAATCCACGCTGCTTCACATGATGGGCGGCGTGGACCGGCCCAGCGAAGGAAAGGTATTCGTCAGCGATACGGATATCTACCAGCTGAACGAAACGAACCTGGCTATCTTCCGGCGGCGGCATCTGGGGCTGATTTACCAGTTCTACAATCTGCTGCCTGTGCTGACTGTGGAGGAAAACATCAAGCTGCCGCTGCTTTTAGACGGGCAGGAAATCGACAGTGCACACTTGCAAATGCTCGTAGAGACATTGGAGCTTACCGGGCGGCTGAATCACCTGCCCAACCAGCTGTCCGGAGGACAGCAGCAGCGGGTATCCATCGGGCGGGCGCTGGCAAACCATCCGTCCATCGTGCTGGCGGACGAGCCCACGGGCAACCTGGACAGCGCCAACAGCCGCGAAATCATCTCGCTTTTGAAGCTGTTTCACCAGACCTGCGGCCAGACGTTAATCATCATTACGCACGACGAAAAAATTGCGCTGCAGGCAGACCGCATCCTTTCGATTGAAGACGGGAAAATCGCCGGAGATGAGGTGATCCGCAGATGAATATTGTAAACCGGCTGACGTGGAAGCATATGAAAATGAACCGCCGGCGGACGGCGGTTACTGTAGTCGGAGTGATTATCTCCGCAGCGATGATGACCGCGGTTTTTACCATGGTGACTGCGTGGCAGCAGATGTGTATCGACCTTACGACGCAGAGCAGCGGCGTGTGGCACGCCGCGTTTGAACAGCTTTCGCCTAAACAGGCGCAGGGCATAGAGCAGGCGTCTTCCTTAAAGACGACGGCTCTGCAGATGGAACGCGGCTACGGTCTGTGGAACCGGCAGACGCTGCCGCTCAGCTACGAGCCATACGTTTTTATTACGGCATACGACGAAGCGTCGCTACAGGCCTTTCCTGTGGAGCTTGCCCAGGGGCGGCTGCCGCAGTCGCCAGGCGAGCTTGTGATTCCGGAGAATATGCTGAAAAGCAACCGGATGGAGCTTCTGATCGGCGATTCAGTCACCATCCGCATGGGAAACCGGCGCACGGTCAGCATGGAGGAGGGAGTGCATCCCGAAGACATAACGGAATCCGGTACAGAAGTACCGGAAGTATTGGGAGCCGGAGAGTATTGGCGAGGCGAAAGCTGGGAATACTTTGAGCCGTGGAACGACGAAACCTACACCATTGTAGGCATTGCAAAGACCATAGCCTCCGCCCGAGGGGGAAATACGATAGGAGCTGGATATGATTGCATTACGTATTTTGACAGCGCAGCCTGGAAAAATGCAGGAGCGCGAAGCGAAGAAGGAACGGGAAGCGGTTCGCAGCAGGGGAGCGGACCACAGGCAGAAAGGCAGGGAAGCGCAGGCGTTTCGCCCCTTCCGACTGCCATTTCTCAGGTAAACGCCTATTGCCAGTGGGAACGGCCTGGCCGGGCGATTTTCCAGGAGATCCAGCAAATCGCAGAAGAAAACGGGGTTTCTAAAAGCCATGCGAACAGCGATCTCCTGGAATACCTGGGGATTTCTGCAAACGACGGCGCGCAGCGGATGATCTTGCAGCTGGCGGGCATTATGGCGCTGATCGTTATGATCGGCTCGGTTGCACTGATTTACAACGCCTTTGCCATTTCCGTATCGGAGCGGCTGCGCCAGCTGGGCATGCTTTCCAGCGTGGGCGCAACCCGGCGGCAGCTGCGAAACTCCGTCTTTTTCGAGGGGCTGTGCATCGGTGCCATGGGAATTGTGCCCGGGATTTTTGCGGGATATCTGGGACTTTCCATCACCTTTGCGGTGGTAAACCCGATCTTTTCGCGGCTTCTGAACATTTCCGCGGGGCTGCAGGTGGTTGTGCGGCCCTGGGTGATCGCCACGGCAGTGCTGCTGACGCTTCTGACGATCCTGCTTTCCGCCTGGAAACCGGCCATGCAGGCTGGTCGGATTTCGGCCATTGAAGCCATACGGCAGAATGCGGACGTAAAGCTCTACCAGGAAGAACTGGCAGCAAAGCAGGTGCGGACAGGGAGCCTTACCCGGCGGATGCTGGGAATCGAAGGGGAGATCAGCCTGAAGAACCTCAAGCGCAACCGCAGGCGGTACCGGGCTACCGTGTTTTCGCTGTCCATCAGCCTGGCGCTGTTTCTTTCAGTGGCGTACTTCAGCGATACCTTCAGCCAGAGATATGCGGAGGCGCACATGAAGCTGGACTACGACGTAATGGCGGTGGTAAATCCAGATGCCACCGATTCTATGATGGCTGGCTTTGCGGTGGAAAGCGGCCCGGCAGCGAACGTGCAGGAGCGGCGGCAGATGGTACAGCAGATTGCAGCCTCCGTGCGCAGTATTGGGACGTATGCGGATATGACAGAAATGTATACAGTAACTCTGATCGGTGCGGGCGGCAATGCCGAAGACGATTGGCTGGACTGCCTGTTTGTAGCGTTGGGAGAGGAGACGCTGCGAAGCTACTGTCAAGAACAGGGACTGTCCGAAGCGCAGACCGACCGGCTGTTCGATGTGCAGAACCCTTCTGCCATCGTCGGCGACCCTATGCTGTATGTAGATTACAGCGAATCCTTTGGCCGCTTTGTGCATCAGCCTGTATTTGAGGGCGAAGAGCAGATTACGCTGTTTGGCCTGCAGACAATAGCAGAGGATGGTACGGTAGAATACTGGACAGGAAAGGAGATTGCGGCAGAGCAAAAAGAAATTGTGCCGGTGGCAGGGCTTTCCATTGCAGCGAGGGCAGAAAAACTGCCCATGGGATTAAACAACAGCTATTCCTATCCGCTGGGCACGGTGATCGTGTCGGTGCCGGTGTACGAGGCGGTTCTCTCCGGGCGCAATGAGGCGCTTGCAGCGGATGCAGATGAAAATTTACAGCAATTCTGCGCTGAGCTGGCAGAGAGAAGCAACTGTGAATTCCGCTTTCTGACAGAAGGCGACAGCGATCTGGCGCTGACGGAAGCTCTGTATACCATTTCCGGCATCGAGTATGTGCGGAATTTGAAAGAGAGCTTTCGCATGAATCAGCAAATGCTGTTTTTAATCAACGTATTCTGTTACGGGTTTGTTACGCTGATTTCTCTGATCTGCGCGGCCAATATATTCAATACCATATCCACCAGCGTGGCGCTGCGCCGCAGGGAATTTGCCATGCTGCGTTCCGTCGGTTTAACACCGCAGCAGTTTGCGCGCATGATCCGCAGGGAAGGTGCACTGTATATCGTAAAAGCGCTTGTCGCCGGCCTGCCGTTGTCGCTTTTGATGATGGGCGGCATTTACAGGGCGTTTTCCAACAGCTTCAGCTTCGGTTTTCAGATACCGTGGGCAGCGGTTTTAGCTGCTGTTGCCGTTATTGTACTGTTGGTCTTTGCAACCATGGCTTTTGCCGTGCGCAGTCTGAAGCACGAAAATATCATCGACGGGTTGCGGCAGGAAAACCTGTAGCTGTTTAGAAACGGCCGTTCGTCCGGTTTAGCTCCTTTGCATATTCCATCAGCATGGAATTCATCTGTTCGGTCTGTTTGGTCAGCTCTCGACGGCCCTTTGGAATTGTAAGCCAGGCTGCCGCTGCCAGAAGACAGAGAGGGTAGAGGAGCTCCGCAATCAGGAAAAAAGCTAAAAGCGGGGAACGGGCCAGAACAGAGCTAAACATCGAAAGCCAGCCAACTTTGAGAAGATAGCAGGAATAAACGATCATCGCCAGGCGGTACAGCCCCAGGCCATATAAAAGAAACGCCATTTTCCAGTGGGCGCTCATGGCAGCAAACAGAAAAATCAGGTGCGTTCCGCAGGAGGTCAGGGTGCGAAGCAGCAAGTAGCCAGAGCCGAGGGAAGTTAGGACAGAAGGCAGGATGCAAAGAAGATAGAGAAGCATTAAAAACAGCAATACCCTGCTTTTTTGCCGCTGGAATTTCGCGGCCTGCGGGTATTGCGCATAGAGAGAATCCTGATATTCTCTGCACTGCTGGCGCGTTGCATGGGCGGTTTCTTTTCTGTTCATAAGGAATCTCCTTTTCTGAAATTGAAACTATATGGCAGTAAAAATGCGCTGTGATCCATTCGGTTGACAGCGCATTTGTTGTCTTGCGCAGCGGGATAGCCAATGATGCGGTTATCTTATTCCTGGCGGAGAGAGGTCGGCAAAAAAAGGGGCTGTCGCCTTAACCGTGGGTTCTGTGATTGCGATAGCCTCTTTGCTGGTCGTTCCTGTTGCAACCGCGCATTGCGGCGCAGGGCTGTTTTCTAAAAGATGTCTATTTTATGTAAAACACCCGATTGGATTTTCGGTCGGCGGCTTTGGGGACTTCGCCTTCGATGTAGCCAAAAGCGCAGTGACCGATTCCTTCGTATTCCTCCTCGATGTCAAGAGACCGCAGAAGCTCTTTGCCCCATTCGGTTTCGAACTCCTCTTTGGCGCGATGAATCCAGCAGCTGCCAAGTCCCAGTTCGTGGGCGGCGAGCATGAGGTTTCCCATGACGAGGCTGCCATCGTATACGCGATTCGGCCAGTCTTTTTTCGCCAGCACGATCAGCATGGCGGGCGCGCCGTAGAAAGGATCGAAGCCTTCTTCCCAATCGCCGATGTTGCAGTTTCGCCGCGAGATTTCGTCGCGCAGCTCCCTGTCGGTTACCTGGATAATGATGGTATTCTGCGTACCCTTTCCGCTGGCTGCATACAGGCCCGCCTCGATCATCTGGTCGATCATCTCCTGCGGCGGAATCTCTGTGCTGTATTTGCGGATGCTTCTTCTGCTTTTTATCTGTTCCAATACATTGCTCATATACAGATCCTCCTTTTTCTTCATGGTACTATAAGAACGCGTCGGTGGCAAGTGCTTTAGACAGAGCGCTTTGCCTGAAATTATGACAGAGTTTGCATGAGAGCAAAGAAGTGTTGCGCTTCGCCCGTGCTGAAATACGCATGCCACGCGTCTAATGTATCCGGCTGAAAGACGTTCAATCGTTCGATAATCTGCTTTGCCCACAGTAAAGCCCCGGTGGAACTTGCAGTAATCAGGTTGTGTTCTGCAACAGAGGGCTCGTCGACATAGAAGTTCTGTCCTTTGTAGCAGGGCGAAACCATGTCAAGATAACCGACTCCATTACTGGTGTGCCGCCTTTGATCCAGCAGGCCTGCGTTTGCCAGTGCAGCAGTTGCGCCACAGATGGCGCATACCAAAGCACCTGCGGAAAGAAATTCACCTGCCTTTTCAATCATGACGCGATGCTCAGGAGTATCCCAAGTATTTGCGCCTGGTAACAGCAGTACGCTTTCCTCGTTTACTGCAATATCGTCAATGCTACAATCCGGAATGATGGTTAACCCGCCCATTGTTTTGACTGGCCTCTTTGAAATACCGACTGTTTTGACCGATACACCCGGCGCATCTTTTTTGAAAAAGCGCCCGGAATTTAATTCCGCTGTAACATACCCCAGCTCCCAATCGGCTAGCGCGTCTAAAGCATATACATAAACTGTGAACATAACTTCCTCCCGTTTCTTTCGTGTTTGATTTGCTTGTACCTGTATCGTATCATCCAATCGTTGACAACAGCATGGCAACAATCTATAATTTTGTACGATAGAAGAAGATGGAAAGGCGGCTGCCAAATGAAAGTTGACAGGCTTGTCAGTATTATTATGACACTCCTGGATAAAGAGCGTATGGGCGCACAGGAGTTAGCAGATATGTTTGAGGTTTCGCCTCGCACAATTTACCGTGACATAGAAGCGATCAATATGGCCGGTATCCCTATTCGTTCCATATCAGGGGTTGGTGGCGGTTTTGAAATTATGCCGGAATACAAACTTGATAAAAGGGTTTTTTCGACAGCTGATCTTTCAGCAATCTTGATGGGACTTTCCAGTCTTGCAAATGTGGTGCGAGGGGATGAACTGGTAAACGCTTTTGAGAAGGTTAAGAGTTTTATCCCTGCTGAAAAAGCGAAAGACATTGAAATAAGGACAAACCAAATCTGTATAGATTTAAGTCCATGGACAGGCAATCGAACGATACAACCATATTTAAAGATAATAAAAACTGCTTTGCAGGATCATAAGCTGCTGTACTTTGAATATACAGCTCACCATGGAAATAAAACAGTACGGACGGTTGAGCCGTATCAGTTGGTATTGAAAGGCAGTCACTGGTATTTTCAGGGTTATTGCTATATCAGAAATGATTATCGCCTATTTCGGCTGTCCCGCATGTCAGAGCTGCAAATGAAGCAGGAAACTTTTATTCCGCGGGATTTTCAAAAACCGATTTTGGATTTTGAGGAAATAGCGGAAACAATGCAAACAGACATCAAAATTCGCATTCATAAATCTGTGCTGGACAGGGTGCTTGAATATTGTACCTATGACCGCTTTATATCGGATGATGGCGAGTATTCCATTGTGAATTTTCCATTTATTGAAAACGACTATCACTACGGTATTCTTCTCAGCTTTGGGGATCAATGTGAGTGTCTTGAACCACTGCATATTCGCGCAGAGATAACGCGCAAAATACAGAATATGGATGCAATATACAATAATGAAAAGTTGGATGTGAAATAAGCGCCGGCTTGCAGGTCCGGTATTTAGATGACCCTTTATTCTGGACTGCTTCAACAAAATGCAGAGGATCGTTGAAAGTGCTAGAAGCTTTTGATCGCAGACTGATGTTGCAGATTGAAAACACGAATAAAAAATGCGTATTTACGCAGTATATATACAGAGGAGGATTGATTTAGAGATAAAGAGATGATATAATGATAAAAAATGCGTATTTACGCAAAAAATATATGAGGTGTTACTGTGATCGAAAGAAAGAAATATCTGGATAAGCTGATAAGCAAAAAAGAGAATGGCCTGGTTAAGGTAATCACAGGAATCCGAAGATGTGGGAAATCCTATCTGCTGTTCAACATATATAAAACGTATTTAAAATCAATTGGAATTGAAGATGAGAATATTATCGCTCTTGCGCTCGATGATGATGAAAACATCAGATACCGCAATCCGTTGGAGCTTGGAGCGTATATCCGCAGCCGGATTGCAGATGACAGTAAGATATATTATGTATTCCTCGACGAAATTCAAAAGGTGGTTACGATTCAAAATCCGTATATAGAAGGGGTTGAGGATAAAATCAGCTTTGTCGATGTGGTTCTGGGGCTTATGAAGCGCGATAATGTTGATATTTATGTCACTGGCAGCAATTCGAAGATGCTTTCCTCCGACGTCCTTACCGAATTTCGCGGCAGGGGCGACGAAGTTCGCGTCAACCCGCTTTCCTTTGAGGAATTTTATCATGCGTATCCGAGCGATAAACGCGATGCGTGGCAGGAGTATTATACTTACGGCGGCCTGCCGCTGATTTTGACGAAAAAAAGTCACGAAGAAAAGGCAAATTACCTGCAGGCCCTGTTTGATACGATATATATCAGCGACATTATGGAAAGAAATAAAATCGCGTATGAAAAATCCACACTGGACGATATTCTCAATATCATTTCGTCCTCTGTCGGTTCTCTTACGAATACAACTAAAATTGCCAACACATTTAAAAGTGAGAGGCAGATAACCATCAGTGCGAACACTGTGGGTAAATATCTCAGTTTTTTTATCGACGCGTTTATGGTATACAAAGCCGAACGCTACGATGTGAAGGGAAGAAAATATATCGGCTCTTCGCTGAAATACTATTTCAGCGATATCGGTTTACGCAATGCCAGGCTTAACTTTCGTCAGCAGGAAGAAAATCACATTATGGAAAACATCATATACAACGAGCTTTGCAACCGCCAGTTCAGCGTAGATGTGGGTGTGGTGGAATATTGCTATAAAGATGAAAATAAAAAGAGCAAGCGCGCTCAGCTGGAAATTGATTTTGTAGCCAATAAAGGAAGCAAGCGGTATTATATTCAATCTGCGCTTACGGTCGGTGATGAAGAAAAGCGCCGGCAGGAGGTTCGCTCTCTCAATCGCGTCGGCGATTCCTTTAAAAAAATCGTTGTGGTCAAGGATAATATCATTCCCTGGCACGATGACAAGGGAATCTTATATATTGGCATCGAGCAATTTTTGCTCAGCGAGTTGGCGATGGATATATAGCACACGAGCGGCCGGTATGCACTGGCCGCTTATTTTATTTGCTTAATAATATAAAATTCAAATTTTTACAGCATCATCAAAGAATCTAACGCAATCACCACGTTCTCACAATTATCCCGAATGTTCCGCAGTGGTGCCAACTCCTGTTCTCTTGTTTCAGGCACATTCATAGCCTCGGTCACTTGAATATACTTCTTCCTATTCCGAATTGAAATCTTGTCGTTGGAGATTGACTGAGCTATAATAGCTACTATGATCTGATAAAAGGAAAGGAACGAACCGATGATTTATAAATTGAGACAACCGGATGCGGCAAAGCCGCTGTTCGGAGACTGGCAGGAGACCATACTCTGGTCGTGCCTGCAGGGCGTCATGGGTGCTGTATATGGCGACGACAGCGAAAAGCCGCGCAGCGCAGCGGCGCTTCTGGGCGATTTCTGCTTTCTGGCGGGAACGCCCAATGCGGAGCTTTCGGGTTTCCTGCTGGATCAACACCGGACGGCGGTAAAAGGGTACAGCGGCGATGCAGCAAAGGAAAGGCGAAAACCCGGCCCTGCGGCCGGATCAGGCGACTGTGGATGCAAGGCAATGCGGGCAGCGGCGGCAGGGCGCGAGGCTCTCCTGCTGATTCCGCAAAATGAAGCGTGGGCGCAGCTGATCGGGCAGCAATACGGCCCGGCAGCCCGGCGCATGATACGCTATGCGTTTCTCAAGGAGAGCAGCGGTTTTGATGTGCAAAGCCTGCGGCGGATGACAGCGCCGTTTTCCCCGGAAGAAAAACGCGGTGCGAAGCCATGCAACGAAGAGGCACCCTGCGATGAAGGAGTAGCCGGATTTGTGCTGCGGCCCATCGACAGCGTCCTGTACGAGCACCTCCGCGCAAGCGGATGGGGCAGAGATCTGGTAGCGCAGTATCCGGATGCGGACGCATGGAAGCGCCTGGGAATCGGCGTGGCGGCCATCCGAAGCGCGGACGGGGTGGCAGTTGCCGGCGCTTCTTCTTATTCGCGGTATCTGGACGGCATCGAAATCGAGGTCGATACAAAAAAAGAATACCGGCGGCGGGGCCTTGCGCGCGCCTGCGCGGCGCAGCTGATGCTGGACTGCCTCGAACGCGGGCTCTATCCCAGCTGGGATGCGCACAACCTCCAATCGGCACGGCTGGCAGAGCAGCTGGGGTATCGCATGGACCAGCCGTATCCGGCCTACGAGGTTGCGCTTCCAGTGATACAGCAAAGGTGACATGCCTCTTGCAAAGGAAAAGCGATGCCTGCAGGGAATTTCTGAAATGATCGCGATTGCAGAAAATAAGAGATTTCGAGAGAATTTAGCGAAACAGCATAATACAAATGCCGGATTTGAGATAGATTTAGAGGGTATTGATGTGATTCCCGGCTTGCTCTTCCGATTTTTGGTGACGATGGAGAGGTTCTGCGTTATAATGTATTCCATGTAGAGCTTGTGATTGGGCAAGCGGAAGATAAGAAATTGTATCTAATGACATTATAAATATAAAAAAAGAAACGAGTACCCCGCTTGAGCCATAAGACTGTACGGTTAAAAACTCATTTCTTGTTTTGTGATTATATGACAGAAAGGGAGAAAAGTCAAGAGATATGTATCAGGAAATTGATTTCGATAAAATAGACATTCATGCAGAGCCGCCCATAGAGGAACCCGACAGGCAGTACTATTACATAGCGAAATGCCGGCAGTGGGCTCGGGAGTTTGAAAAGAAAAACGGTCGCCGTCCGTGCTTTTTTATTCAGACCTTTGGCTGCCAGATGAACGAGCACGATTCGGAAACCCTCGCGGGTATGCTGATAGAGCGCGGCTACGTTCCCGGCGATAGCAAGACCGACGTAGACCTGATGATTCTCAACACCTGCAGCGTGCGGGAAAACGCGGACAAGCGCTTTTTCGGAACCCTGGGGCAGCTGAAGCACAAAAAAGAAGAATGCCCGGAGTATACCGTGGCTGTCTGCGGCTGCATGATGCAGCAGCAGCACGTCATCGACACGCTGAAAGCGAAATATCCGTGGGTAGATCTGGTGTTCGGAACACACAATCTGCACCAGTTTCCGCTGCTGCTTCAGAATGTGATGGAAGAACGCCAGCGCATCGTGGAGGTGTGGCCGGACGGTGGCGATATCGTGGAGGGACTTCCTGCAAAGCGCCTCTATCCGTTTAAGGCGTTTGTCAACATCATGTACGGATGCAACAACTTCTGTACCTACTGCATCGTCCCCTATACCCGCGGCCGCGAGCGGAGCCGGCGGCCGGAGGACATCGTTGCCGAGGTAAAGGCCCTGGCTGCAGACGGCGTAAAGGATATTACGCTTTTGGGGCAGAATGTCAATTCCTACGGCGTCAGCCCCCACGGAAGAGACGGATACTGTGCGCAGGCCGAAAACGGGCCGGATTTTGCGGGGCTTTTATATCTGCTCAACGACATTGAGGGCATCGAGCGGATTCACTTTATGACCTCGCATCCCAAGGATTTATCCGACCGGCTGATTCAGGCCTTTGCGGATTGCGACAAGCTGTGCAACCAGATTCACCTGCCGGTACAGGCGGGAAGCACGAAAACCCTGCAGCGCATGAACCGGCGCTACACGAAAGAGCAATACCTGGCGTTGGTGAAAAAGCTGCGGGAGGCGGTTCCCGACATTTCCATTTCCACAGACTTGATCGTGGGCTTTCCCGGCGAAACCGAGGAGGATTTTCAGGAGACGCTGGATCTGGTGCGTCAGGTGGAATACGATTCGGCGTTTACGTTTTTATATTCCATCCGCAAGGGTACGCCGGCAGAGCGCTATGACGACCAGGTACCGGAGGAAGTAAAGCACGAGAGATTTAACCGCCTGATGGATGTGCTGCATCCCATTCAGGCGAAAAAGAACGCGATATATCAGGGGCGGGTCGAGCCGGTGCTGGTGGAGGGCCTGAGCAAGACCAGCGACGAAACCTATGCGGGGCGGACCGAATCGGGGCGCACGGTCAACTTCTTCGGCGATCCTTCGCTGGTGGGGCAGATTGTGCCGGTAAAGATTACGGAGTGCAAGACCTTCAGCCTGTGGGGCGAGGTGGTGCGGCCGTAGCGCGGGCGGAGCGAACATCTGCCACAGTGAGAAAACCTTTGGCAGCGTAAAGCTGCGTGCGGGCATGAATTGCGGCGGCGCGAAACCGCATCGGGCACAGACCTGTGCGCAGGCTGCGAAAATGACGATGGAAATGACAAATGGCGAAGGGAGTATGTACGATGGAATTTAGCGGCGCAGAACAAGCCTACAGCCTGCAGTGGCTGCAAAGAGAGTGGAGTGAAGGCAGGCGGTTTTCCTTCCTGTATTTCTGGGGGCACCGTCCGCCCAGGCACGGCGGCGTCAGCCAGGCCTGCTTCAGCCAGTGGTGGGAGTGCCGCTTTCAGGTTGGCGGCGTGGAATATCGCTGCGCCGAGCAGTATATGATGGCCGAAAAAGCGCGGATGTTCGGCGACGAGCAGGCGCTGCAGGCGATTATGCAGGCAGAGGAACCAGGCGCCATGAAGGCCTGGGGCCGCAAGGTAAAAAATTTCGACCCGCAGAAATGGGATGAGTGTTGCAGCGATATCGTCTGCGTCGGAAACCTGGCCAAGTTTTCGCAGAACCTGCCGCTTCGGCAGTTTTTAGCCGCAACCGAATCGAAGGTGCTGGTGGAGGCAAGCCCTGTAGATTCCATCTGGGGCATAGGGCTGGACAAGACAGCGCCGGAGGCAGCAGATCCCATGCAGTGGCGGGGAGAAAACCGCCTGGGGTTTGCCCTGATGCAGGTACGGGATTTGCTGAAGACAAAGCAATGAGAATGATACAATATCCACAAAAAAACTGCCTGGAAACAATAAAAAATAAAATAATTGCCTTGGAAAATATTGCATGGCCCCAAGATGTGATAGACACCACGTTTCCATCAGCCCCGGAGACCTATGTAACATCATTCGTCTTGATGGAAAAGGATATGGCGGTCTGCCACGTGGGAGTAAGAACGCGTGTTCTGCATCACAAGGGAGAAGACTATTTGGCGTATGGGCTGAGTGAGGTCGTAACACGGCCTCAATATCGGAAAAAGGGACTGGCCTTTCAGGCGATTGAGACGGCAGTCCGGTTTATAATTGCCCAGCAGCCAGACATCGGTATTTTTACTTGTGCAAGAGAAAGCGTTGCCCTTTATACGCGGTGCGGCTGGGAAGCGATACCAGGAGCTTGTTTTGTAGGAGGCGCAAGCGAAAAACCATTTTGCAGCGACAGCCTGAAGCTGGTGACAATGATGATGTTCCTCTCCGCCAAAGGCAAACAGCACAGGAAGGATTTTGAAAACGCAGACATCATTGTTGAGCTGGGAGAAAATCAGCTTTGGTAGCAGGCATCAGGGGATTGACTGAGCAGTCGCCGGAAAGTAAAATCGCAGCATCAGATTAAAGAATTTGAAATTTGATGAAAGGGGAAAGCCAATATGAAAAAATGGTACAACGAAGAGTATGAATGGGAAATCGAAGTCATTGGATTTAATAAAGAGAATAACGAGACAGAGAGATTCTGCCGCAACGGCGAAGAGGTTGGCGACAAATACACCTGTACCTATGGGTGCCCGGTAAATTCGCAGGGACAGGGGATTTGCTCCAAGGTAATGATGATGATGTATCCCATTATGGAGGCGGTCAGAAGCGGCGGGGACTTGGAAAATGTAGGCGGAAGCAGCAAATACAGCAAGACGGTTATGTGCCCGGACGGTTGTGTTTTGTTCCGGCTGACAGCAAAGCCCTTAGGCAACGAAAACTTTTTTAAGGGGAAATACTTCGATTAAAGAGAGCCGGGCCGCAATCGGGGAGGAGAGCGCTTTACGAGCGTCATTGCCAGTTGCTGCGGCCAGACTAACTGTTTGGAATGTTCAAAATAGCGTGTTGTGGAGAAACATATGCCAAAAGCAGATAGATTGCATAAAATTTGCATTTTTGTTTTCCTGTTCTTCGTTTTAATCACAGGGGGATGCGCAGAACAAAGCCGTGCGCCGGAAGATAATACCGGGATAGAAGCACAGATGTCGCAGGAAACCGGACAGGCAGAGGAAAGGGACATCGAGCCAAAGATCGAAGAGGTCGACTGGTCCGGTGAATTTGACGGCATCAATGGCGCTGCCGTTATTTACGATTCAACGGAGAACCGGTATCGGATCTATAACCGCGAATTAGCGCAAACCCGACGCTCCCCGTGTTCTACGTTTAAGATAATTTCTTCCCTGGTTGCTTTAGAACATGGGATTATTGAGGTGGACGATTCCCTTCGCACATGGAGTGGAGAGACCTTCTGGAACGCGGAGTGGAACCGGGATATGGCGATTGCTGATGCATTTCAGGCTTCTTGCGTCTGGTACTTTCGAGAGCTTGTCGATGAAATCGGCAGAAGCGTGATGCAGGAGGAGTTAAACCGGCTTTCGTATGGAAACTGCGACATTTCCGACTGGGAGGGGCGCCTGAATACGAATAATAACAATCCGGTGCTGACGGGCTTTTGGCTCGAATCGTCACTGCTGATTTCTCCGAAAGAGCAGGCAGAAGTCGTGGAACGCATCTTCAACAACAACGCCGGTTATTCGGAAGAAGCCGTAAATCAATTAAAAGAAATCATGCGGTTGCCAGAGCAAAATATCACAGGGGTTTCGGTTTACGGAAAAACGGGAATGGGCAAGGACTGCGGCATTGTCGTCGATGCATGGTTTACAGGTTTTGCCGAGACGGATGGCAGGAGGATAAGCTTCTGCGTGTATTTAGGGCAGACAGACAATAAAAATGTCTCCAGCGCAAAGGCGAGAGAAATTGCAATCCACTTAGTTTCTGAGTATTTGAATTGAAAATGGTTAGCCCGAAGTCAATGCGCGGCTGACGGAAAGGGAGCTTATTATGTCAGTATCCTTGTATTACACAGCAAAGCGTCCGCAGACAATTACACTGCAGGAGCAGGCTGCCTGTCAGGAAATTGCAGCGCGTTATGACGCGCAGTATCCCTTTGGGGAATTGTACGAAGGCTTTTGTATCTATGATTTGGAAACATGCAGAGGCGGCGATGAAGCAGATGTCATTCTCAGCGGCTCTACAAAGCTGCCGCCGGAAGGCGATGCGGAAGAGCTTTTTTGCATTATAAACTGGTGGCTGCAATGCCTGGGAGAAATAACCGACAACCTTCCTGGCGCGCAGTGGCATGTGCATATCGACGACACGGATCTTCCGTGGAGCGAAGAGGTGCACTACCTGTTTCCGGTCGAAGAAATGGATAGATAAATCTTTTCGAAAGAAACATGACGCATAGCTGTCGTGTTTTCTTTTATATCGTGTCTGCGCCTGGCGATTGGCAGCGCGGCTATGTAAAAAGTTCAAGAAGGAGGATCGCATAAAAATGGCTTCCACAAAAGAATTTGTAGAATTTGTAGCGGATCAGATGCGGCAGGCAGGGGAAATCAGCTGCCGCAAGATGTTTGGCGAGTATGGGATTTACTGCAATGGAAAGATCATTGGAACGGTGGAGCACGACCAGCTGTATCTTAAAATTACGAAAGAGGGGCAGGCATTGATGCCGGAAGCGCCGGTGGAATCGCCGCACAAGGGTTCGAATATGCTTCGCATCGACGATGTAGAGGATGCGGCGCGGCTTGCAGCTATGGTGCGGGCGACCTATGCGGCGCTGCCCGAGCCGAAGCCGAAGAAGGCACCTCAGAAAAAGAAGGAGCGGGCAGCAAAGGGCGATAGTAAAGCGAAAACGGCCGATGCAGCGAGCAAGCTCAGCACGGCAAAACAAGAAGCGGATGCGGAGAGTCCGGCAGGAGAAGAGATCGCTTTGATCCGCCTGACGAAAGAAAATCTGCAAAGCGAACACATCTGCTGCGCCCTGTCCCAGGCGGAGCAGGTACAGAGCAAAAAGCGCTGGCTGGCCGATGCCATGGAGCAGGGGCTCGCTTTTGTAAAAGGCGATGTCCGCGGGAAGTGCTTTATTGAATACCTGCCAGCAGAAGCGGCGTGGGCGCCGGTTGCGGCGCAGGACTGCATGTATATCGACTGCCTTTGGGTGGCTGGGCAATGGAAGGGCAGGGGACTTGGCGACCGGCTGCTGAAAACGTGTATTGACGATAGCCGTGCAAGAGGAATGCGGGGGATTGTCGCCATTTCTTCGCGCAAAAAACGTTCCTTTCTCAACGATCCTTCCTACTTAAAGCATCGAGGATTTATAGTTGTCGACCGGGCGGAGCCGGATTTTGAGCTTTTGTATCTGCCGCTGACAGAAAATAGCGCTCCAAAAGAAACAGAATGTATGCCTCAATTTCTGCCGCAGGCGAAAGAGGGGCGCCTGCCGAAGGAGGAAAGCGAGGCGGGCTTTGTCTTATATTACACAAAGCAGTGCCCGTTTACCGTAAAATATATACCGTTACTCGAAAAGGCAGCGGAGGCGGAAGGGATTTCGCTGTCGGTCCGGCATGTGGATTCGATAGAAACAGCCAAGGCCTGTCCGGCGCCGTGGACGACCTTTGCCCTGTTTTTTAATGGCGAGTATTTGACAAACGAGATTATGACAGTGGATAAGTTCCTGAAACTGGCGCGGGAAAAAGTAGAAATCCTGCCATACTGAGTCGAAAAGCGATTGTGCGGCAACACTTCTGCGCTTTTTAAGGTCAGTCCATCCGGCTTCAAAGGCGACGATAAATAGTTTATGGTAAAATAAAAAAGGATACAGTATGGCATTTGATTATAAAAAGGAATACAAGGAGTTTTATCTGCCGAAGACAAAACCGCAGATGGTTTGCATTCCGGCGATGAATTTTATAGCGGTGCGCGGCAGGGGAAATCCCAACGAAGAGGAGGGCGACTATCAAAAAGCGCTGGGAATGCTGTACGCGGTAGCGTTCACCATTAAGATGAGCCGGAGAAGCGGTCACGAGATAGAAGGCTTTTTCGATTACGTGGTTCCTCCGCTGGAAGGACTCTGGCAGCAGGATGCCGGCGATGCAGACAGCAGTAGCATCGACTATTCGCGCAAAGATGCGTTTTCGTGGATTTCCATGATCCGCCTTCCGGATTTCGTTACGCAGGCGGAAGTTCAGTGGGCGAAGGCAGAAGTTGTGCGCAAGAAGAAGCAGGAGGTTTCCCGCGTGGAGTGGTTTCGCTACGATGAAGGGCTCTGCGTGCAGTGCATGCACATCGGGCCATACGACGACGAACCGAACACGGTGGCGCTGATGGAGCAGGAGATGAAGCAGAACGGATGCGCTTTGGATGTGTGCAGCGGACGGCTTCACCATGAAATTTATCTCAGCGATCCCCGGCGCTGTCAGCCGGACAAGCTGCGGACGGTAATCCGGCATCCGGTAAAAAAGCAGCAGTAGGGGAGGTACTCTAAGGGCGGACGGGGATAAGCAGGGCAGCGACAGCGTGCGGCAGAGGCAGCAGGGAGGCGGAAAAATGGAACTGACAGAACAGCTGTGGCTTTTAAAACAGATTTACAGCGGAGACAACCGCTATTACAACAGCGAAACAAACAGGTTTGAATACCGGATTCCCACAGCCGTTTCTGCCGAACAGCAGAGGGCGCTGGAGCAGGCCGGACGCACGCCCAACCGGATGTGCTGCCTGGAGCACGACGAGGCGATCCGGGAGCTTCGCAGCCTTGCGGATGCGTGGACGCTTTCGGAGGCGGCAGATGCGTTTATCGCCGGCTTGTGGTCGGCACCGTTTCTGTGGCAGTGCGCACTGCCGGCCAAGGTGATGGCAGCGGTAATGCCGCTTCATGCGCATACGCCCTACGGCGGTTCTGCGGATACCTGCACAGTCTGCGGCTTTCGGAACGGGCCGGTGGATGCGACGCTCTCGTGGTATCGCCGGATGACCGGCAGTACGCCGCTGGACGGCGATCCGGCAGGCTATGTCCTGGCCTTGCGGGAAATGCGCGATGCCGGCGGGCGCCCGGTACCGACAGAGTACGATCGATGGACCTTCCGGGCCATTGTAACGGCGATCCGGCAGGCACCGCCAAAGACCCGGTACAGCAAAATGCGGGAGATACTGTACAAACGGAAGCTGCTGCCCGCAGCGGATAAATGGGTTTACAGCTCTCTGCTGGAGGTGCTGGCGCTGATGGGCATTCTGGACACAAAAGAGCATCCGGGCATGGCTGCGCGGTATACGACCTATGCGCAGCGGGACCAGCGTCCGTCGGTCCGCGTGGAGGTGCAGGCACCGCTTGCCTGGTGGAATTCTTCCGCAGGGATTAACGCCGTTGCGCTGAACCGCCTGTTTTCGCAGTTCGATACCTCGCCTGTGGATTGGGAACACCGGCCAGAACCGATGCCGCCAGAAGCAAAGACGATGGTCGGAAGCCTGAAAGGAAGGCGCCTGCCCCGCCCGAGAGTGCCGAAATCGCCGGATGCAGAATTCCCTTCTGCCGGGCGGCAAATCTGAAATCCCTGGCACACTGGTGCTTTCAGGAACTGGAATAAAGAAGGGTTCATCTCCCAAATGGGGATGCAATAGACAAGGAGGATGCTATTTGCGCATGACACTACAAAGCAATCTTTTAAAATACATGTTCCGGAATGTCTACTTTATCAACGGAACGGCGTATGCGGGCAAATCGACCATGGTGCGCATGCTGGCAGAGGCGCACGATGGAATCTGCTGCGGCGAAAACTATCACAATGTTCTTATGGAAGCCATCGACGAAAAAAACCAGCCGAATTTATCGTATTTCGATACGATGAAAGACTGGCAGGAGTTTGTAAACCGGACGCCGGAGGAATATGCGCGCTGGATTTCGGGATGCAGCGAAGAAGCGACTGAACTGGAACTCATCCGCTTGCTTCAATTGACGGTGCAGGAAAAGAAAATCTTCGTCGATACCAATATCTCCTGTGAAGCGCTTAAGGAGATATCCGACTACCGCCGCGTGGCGATTATGCTTGCGCCGCAGAGCACATCCGTAGATCGCTTTTTCGACCGTGCGGATGCAGAAAAGCAATTTATCCTGAAGCAGATACAAATGGCAGAGCATCCGGAACAGACCATGCAGAATTACCGCAAATGCCTGGAAAAAATCAACAGCATCGAAGTTTATCGGGCGTTTGAAGCCTCCGGATTTTTTACGCTGCAGCGCGACGACAGCCGCACGCCGCAGCAGACCATGGCGCTGCTGGAACGGCATTTCGGGTTGGCGTCGCAGGAAGAATCAAAGTAATAAAAAACCAACAGAGGATGGAGGGATTCCATCCTCTGTTGGTTTTTTATCCTGCTGGTTTCGCTTTCTGCTGTTCAGGAGGTTCGGCGGCTTCAGCCAGGCTATCTTTGCTCAGAAACCTCGCTGTAGCAACCCAGCACTTCCAGAAAACCGCAGCAGGAGGCAGCCTGCCGCAGGGCGGCCTTCATGGAATCGTCGTTGATATTGCCGGCCAGGTCGCAGAAAAAGATGTACCGGCTGTCGGCCACAGGGCGGCTTTCCAGGCGCTTCATATTGATGCCCTCGGCCATCAGCGGAAACAGCACGTCGCAGAGAGCACCGCTTCTGTGGGCAGTGCGGAAGATGACGCTGACCGTATCGCTTGCGGCGGTATATTCCGGATGGTCGGCAATCACGATAAAGCGCGTTTTATTGTGCTCGTCGGTAGCGATATCCGGAGCCAGCACCGCCAGGCCGTTGAGCTGTGCTGCGCGGCGTGAGCCGATGGCAGCGCAGCGTTTTTCCTGCTTCTGCGCCACAAGCTCCGCACCCACCGAGGTGTTTCTGCAGGCGGTCAGATCCCAGGCACGCCCCCGCAGGAAATTGCGGCACTGTAAAAAGCCCTGCGGATGCGAATAGACCTCGCGCACATCCTCTAACTTCGTACCGGGAACAGCCATCAAGCAGTGGTGGATCGAAACCCAGGTCTGGCCCACGATGTAGCATCCGTATTTGCGCAGCAGGTCGTAGACCTCGCCGATGCCGCCGGTTCTGGAATTTTCGATGGGAACCACGCCGTAAGAAGCCTTGCGGTCCTTTACAGCGATAAACACATCCTCGAAGGTTTCCATGGCATTCAGCGCCGGACTGGAAAACAGCTGCATGGCGGCTTGTTCGCACCAGGCGCCAGGAAGCCCCTGGTAGGCTACGGTCAGCGACTCCGCGACAGGAGTCTGCGGGTCGGGGAAGAAATATTCGTTGGCGTCGTTATATAATACCTTCCGCTGGCGGGATTTCGACAGCCCCATCAGGGAACGGACAAAGGCCGTGGTTTCTCCCTTTAACTCTTCGCCGGTCTGTGCGATGGCAGAAGCCACAACCTCTGCTTCTCTGGCGGGGTCGATCAGGGAAATGTTGTTGTCGCGCTTGATGACGGCCACATCGCCGGCAAGCTCCATGCGCTGGCGGAACAGTTCCATCATTTGCTGGTCGATGGCATCAATTTTTACTCGTAAATCTTTCAGGCTTTCGTTGGACATAATTGCATCGTCTCCTTTGATTGATATATCGTATATTGCAGATGGGCGAATATTCAGCGCTTGTCGCAATCAGGCGTTATTTGCGCTAAAAAGCCGGCATTTGCAATAAAAACTTGCTATTTGCGATAAACGATTCGTCCCGGCAGTTATTCGCTGAGTGCCATTCTTACCCGTTCGATGCGCTGCATCAGCCGGTGAAACACCTCCGGGGTCAGCGACTGCGGGCCATCGCACAGAGCGCACTGTGGAGCGTTGTGAACCTCGATAATAAGGCCGTCTGCGCCTGCGGCAACAGCCGCCAGCGCCATGGGCTCGACCAGGTGCCAGTAGCCAGTGCCGTGAGAGGGGTCTACGATTACCGGCAGGTGGGTTTTCTGATGAAGCACAGGAACCGCCGACAGATCCAGCGTGTTGCGGGTTGCTGTTTCGAAGGTGCGGATGCCGCGTTCGCAGAGCATGACATCCGTTGCGCCGCCAGCCATCAAATATTCGGCAGCCATCAGAAGCTCTTCGATGGTGTTGGCGAGACCGCGCTTTAAAAGCACTGGTTTTTTCAGCTGCCCCACTTCGCGCAGCAGGCTGAAGTTCTGCATATTCCGCGCGCCGATCTGGATAATGTCCACATCGCGGGCAAACTCCTCCAGGTAGTCGTTATTCATCAGCTCCGTTACCACGGGAAGCCCCGTCTTCTGGCGGGCCATCTTCAGAAGTTCCAGGCCATCCAGGCCCAGGCCCTGAAAAGCGTAGGGCGAGGTGCGGGGCTTGAAAGCGCCGCCGCGGATAAAGCTGGCGCCGGAGGCTTTTACGTCGCGGGCCACCGAAAGGATCTGCTCTTCCGATTCTACGGAGCAGGGCCCCGCCATTACGACGAAATTGCCGCCGCCGATTTTGCGCCCGTTGACGTCGATGATCGTGTCCTCCGGATGGAATTTGCGCCCGGCCAGCTTATAAGGCTCCGATACCTTCATAATCGAATCGACGATTTCAATGCGGCCGAACTGGTCGCGGTCGATGTGGCTGGTGTCGCCGGCAAGCCCCAGCATGTGGGTGTGTTCGCCCTTGATCTCCTGTACCACAAACCCCATGGAATGCAGCTGGTCGGACAGTTGGGAAATGGCCTCCGGCTTGGCGTTTTGCTTCAATACTAAAATCATGGAATGTACCTCTTTTCTATATACTCATAAACAAGTTACATCTGGCCATACATCAGGCTCTGCCAGCGCTGCGTGCAGCAACGCGCTTTTTACGGCGCCGGCGGCGACATTTTTTATCGCAGGCTTCGGCCGGGAGCGCTTCGCGGCTCCGGTCGCAGGTGCGGGCGCGGGTTTCCCGCCGGCCCCCGTGTTCCGCATGCGGTGCGGGAGAGAGCTGGGGAGCGGTTGCAACCGTGCGCAGCAGCCGGGAAAGCGTCTGGCCGAAGGTTCCCCGGTTTTTGCAGGTGAGGTCCGCGTAGCGCCGGTACAGTGGGAGGCGCTCCCGGTGAAGGGAAAACAGTCGTTCCGGATGCTCCTTTAACAGCGGACGGTTGTCGCAGTTGATTTTGCCGATAATCGCATAGGGGCTGCGGTCTAAAAAGACCACAACGCCGTTTTGCTTCAGCGCCTTCATGTTTTCTTCGCGCAGGATAATGCCGCCTCCGGTGGAGATGACAAGGCCTTCCGCTTTGCCCAGCCGTTGCGCAAGTTGCGTTTCTTTTTCGCGGAAATGCGCTTCGCCGCAGCGAGCAAAGATCTGAGAAATTTTCATCTGCGCTTCCTGTTCGATCACAGCGTCCATATCCACAAAGGTCATGGAAAGCCGCCGGGCCAGCGCTTTGCCCAGCGTGCTTTTGCCGCTGCCCAGGATGCCGATGAGAACGATGTTTTTTTTCACAGCAGAGCCCCTTTCTGCAAAGGCTTGCCGCCTTCCTGCGAAAAATCCTTCTTCGGAAGCGCCTCTGCGGTTTCCGCTGCCCGGCAGAGCAGCAGATCGCACAGGCAGATTGCAAGCGCTGCCTCCACTACGCTGACTGCGCGGGGAACGATACAGGGATCGTGGCGGCCGCGGACGGCCAGCGTTGCGCTGCGGTTGAGGGACAAATCCACCGTCTGCTGGGCAAGGGCAATGGAGGGTGTGGGCTTGATCGCCACGCGACACACCAGGGGCATAGCGTTGGTAATGCCGCCGTTGATGCCGCCGTTGCGGTTGGTAGCGGTGCGGATGCTCCCATCTTCTGCCAGGACGATGGGGTCGTTGGCCTGACTTCCCCGCAGAGAAGCGATGGAAAAGCCATCGCCAAATTCCACTCCCTTAACGGCGGGTATGGAAAACAAAAGCGAGGATAACCGGCTTTCCACTGAGCCGAAAAAGGGCGAGCCCAGCCCGGCGGGAACACCTATGGCGCAGGCTTCGATGATGCCGCCCACAGAATCGCCTTCGCTTTTTGCCTCTAAAATCTGCTGCTCCATAGCGTTGCGGCTGTCTTGCGAAAGCGTGGGGAACGGGCTTTGCCGCAAGGCGTCCAACAGCTCTTTTGTCGGCTGGGAAAAGCGCGGACCGGCGAAGCTTCCGATTTGCTGTATGTGCGCACCGACGAAGATGGCGTGCCGGGAAAGCAGCTGCTTGCACAGCGCACCGGCAAAGACCAGAGGGGCGGTCAGCCGCCCGCTGAAGTGCCCGCCGCCGCGATAATCAGAACAGCCGCAATATTTCCAATAGGCGGCAAGGTCGGCGTGGCCGGGGCGCGGCAGGCTGGGCTCGTAGTCTCTGGAACGGGTATTGGCATTGTGTATGATAGCGCAGAGAGGGGCGCCGGTAGTGGTGCCGCGAAAGCTTCCGCTGAGGATTTCCACTTGGTCCGCTTCTTTTCGCGGCGTGGAAAGGTGAGAATTTCCGGGGGCTCTGCGCTGCATTTCCCGGGCGATAAAGGCTTCGTCGATGGGAAGCCCCGGCGGCAGGCCGTCTACGACGATGCCGATAGCCGGGCCGTGAGATTCGCCGAAAATGGAAAGCTTCAGCTGTTCTCCGTAGATATTCATAAGGAATCTCCTTTGTTTGTTACTGTGTCGTCGTTGCATTCTATCTGCGGTTTTCGCAGAAAATCCTGCCAGAAGGCGGGATAGGATTTTTTTACGCAGGCGGAATCGCTTAGCAGTACTGGCTGCGTGCATCCGATGGCTGCGACAGCGCACATCATGGCAATGCGGTGGTCGTTTTCGCCGCAGCAGGCACCGCCATGCAAGGACGGTTTACCGCGGATTATCAGAAAATCCTCCCCCTCGGTAATGTCTGCACCCAGCCGGTTCAGCTGACGGGTAACGGTGGCCAGCCGGTCGCTTTCTTTTATGCGCAACCTGCCCGCGCCTTCGATGCGGCTTTCACCATCGGCAAAGGCAAGGAGCGCTGCCAGTGGCGGTACCAGATCGGGGATATCGCTGACATCCACGCTCAGGGGGCGCGGCCGGAGGCCGGGCAGGGCGTTGCGAAAACCGCTGTCGGAAGAGCTGCTTCCGGAGGCGAGAACGCACAGGCCGCCGTGGGGCCCTTCTGCAATGCCGAAGCCCGCCTGCTGCAAAAGCGGAAGAAAGGCCTGGTCGCCCTGCACAGACTGCGGGTTGAGTCCCATCAGCTCCACCGGGCACCCCAGCGCACCCGCTGCCAAAAAGAAGGCGGCGCCGGAAAAATCAGCTTCCACCGCATAGCTGCGCTGCGCGTAGCGCTGGTTTCCGGGAATGGAAAACCGCCGCAGATCTTCGGTTTCGATGCGGATGCCGAAGTCTTTCAGCACGGAGAGCGTCAGCGTTACATAAGAAGCGGATTGCAGCGTTCCCTGCACCTCGATTGCGCTGTCCGAAGAAAGCAGTGGGAGCGCAAAGAGAAGGCCGGTAATGAACTGCGAGCTGACATCGCCGGGCACGGAAAAAACGCCGGGCTGCAGCGGGCCGCAGACCGTCAGGGCGCTGCCCTCCCTTCGGAAGCTTACGCCGCAAGATGCCAGGCAGCTTTCGTATACGTGCAGGGGGCGCTCCATCAGGCGGCCGCTTCCGGTAAAGGTGACAGGCGTTGCGTATAGCGCTGCCAGCGGAATAAGGAAGCGCAGCGTCGAGCCGGATTCGCCGCAGTCCAAAACCGGCGGGGGCGACAGCTCTTTCGAAAGTCCGCCTTCGATGCGGAAGCTGCCCGATTCGCTGCCGGGGCTGCCGGGTTCGTCCGCAGGGCAAAGCGCAACGCCCAGGGCAGACAGGCAGCGCAGCGTTGCCTGGATATCCTCGCTTTGGCCAGCGCGAAAAACGGTGCCAGAACCGGCCAGGGCAGCGCAGATCAGCGCGCGGTGGCCGATGCTTTTGGAAGGCGGCAGAAAAACCTGCCCTGAGGGAAACCGGTCGATGCAAAGGGGCTGGGAGAGCGTTTGCATGCGCGTCGAAAGCTCTTTTACGGAAACGGTTTCGATGTACGCTTTTCCCAGGCGGTGGAGCAGCACCAGGCGCAGCGTGGCCCCGTCAGCCTTTTTATCGATGGCCATGTGGGGTGCCATATCCTGCGGTGAAATGTCCGTGGAAACCGGGAGGCCGAAGCGGCGGCACAGCTGGGACAGGCGCAGGGCGGCCTGTGGCGGCGTTGTCCCGAATAACTCGCCGTAGCGGCAGGCCAGCAGCATGCCCAAAGCCACCCCTTCGCCGTGGATGTAGCGCTGGTAGCTGCCGATGGTTTCGATGGCATGTCCGAAGGTGTGGCCGAAGTTTAAAAGCATCCGCCGCCCCGTATCGCGTTCGTCCTCTTCTACCACCATGCGCTTTAGATCGCAGCAGGTGCGGATGATGTAAGGCATGCGCTCCATCAGCTGTGAACGGCTTTCGCAGCTCTCCAAAAAGCGGAAAAAGTCATCGGAGAAGATGGCACCGTATTTGATGACCTCCGCCATGCCGCCGGCAAATTCGCGGTCATTGAGCGTGGAAAGCAGCTGCGTATCGGCAATCACAAGCCGGGGCTGCCAGAAGGCGCCCACCAGGTTTTTGCCGCTGCGCAGATTGACAGCGGTCTTTCCGCCCACGCTGGAATCCACCTGGGAAAGCAGCGTCGTAGGAATCTGCACAAAGTCGATGCCGCGCATGTAGCAGGAGGCGGCAAAGCCTCCCAGGTCTCCCACCACGCCGCCGCCCATAGCGATGAGAAGCCCCGAGCGCGTCAGGCCGCTATCTGCCATAAAGGTTAAGAGTTCCTCGAGCACATTCATGGATTTGGAAGCCTCGCCGGGCGAAATCAGAAAGACGGAGGAAGAAATCCCTGCGTCGTCCAATGCGGCGGTCAGCCGCTTGCCATAAAGGGAATGGACGGTTTCGTCGGAGAGGACGATAGCCTGTGCGCCGCCGTATACCTGGCGGATGAGCTTGCCCGCCTGAGTGAGCAGGCCGCTTTCGATGTATATGTTATAGGAATGTTCGTTCAGATGGATGTGAAGTTGCTCCATGGGGAAGCCTCCTTGCGGCCGGCCAGGGGAGGCCGGCGTTATCGTTTTAGCATTTCGTGTTTGTTGGTGTTGGCGGTGTTTAGCAGGGCAAAGAGCGCATCGCTATCCCGCTGCTCGATGGCGTCGCGCATCTGTGCAATGGCCTGCAGGTAGCGGTCGATATGGGGTAGCATGGCCTTGCCATTTTCTAAAAACAGCTCTGTCCAAAGCTGCGGGTTGATGTTGGAAACCCGGGTGCAGTCCCGGAAGGCTCCGGCGGTGTAGGCGCTGTTCATATCGGGATGGTAATGCACGCACAGGCAAGTGGCCGCCACGTGCATTAAGTCGCTGGTGTAGGCGATGATGTCGTCGTGCTGGGCTGGAGATGAAACCGCAAAGCGGGTGGCACCGATGTAAGCGCCCAGCTCTTTCATATATTCTATGGCGGCTGGGGGCGTTTCGGGCAGGGGAATTATTAGAAAGCCAGTGTTCTGAAACAGGCTTTGTTCCGCGTTGTCGAAGCCGCTGACCTCTTTTCCGGCCATGGGATGGACGCCAATGTAAGTAAAATCATCGCAAAGCCAGGGATGCAGGTCGCGATAGAGAAGCTCTTTGCTGCCGCAGACATCGGTGACGACGGCTCCCTTTCGAAACCGCTGCCGGTTGTCGCATACGATTTGCAATACGTGGTGTGGATAGGTACAGAAGATGACAAGATCGGCGAAAGGGATGCCCTCCGCCGCAGTGGTATAAGATTTTTGAATGGCGCCTGCGCGCAGAGCCTTGTCTACGGTCTGCGGGTCGGTATCTGTTCCGGAAATGACAGCGCCGTGAAAGCCGCTGAGGGCATACGCAAAAGAACCTCCGATCAGGCCCAGGCCCACGATCAGAATTTCGCGAGGTTGTGTGTTCATTCCTATATTCCTACTTTCCTACTATACTACGGGCGAACCGAGAAAACGCCTGTATGTAAAGGTCGCCCCGGCGGTGAGGAATGTGCGCATTCCTTTCGGCCGAACGCAGCGTTTTTACTTAGAACGCCTTGCGAAGCGACGGTCTCTGCACCTGCCAGCCTAACTTTTTCCAGCGTGCCGCGGCTGCGGCAGACGGAACCTACGGAATTTCTCCGCCGGTATTCGCCTGCGCAAAAGCAGAGGCAGAAGGCATCCGGGCAGAGAAATTACAGAGCTTGTCGCAAATTACTATAACAATAGCATATTGGAAGAAAAAAATCAAGGCGCGGACATCCGGTTTTCCAGCGAAAACCGTGCATAGCGCTTTGCCGGCATCCATCGCAGCCAAAGACCGCTGCACCGGCGGCGCGGAATCGGTGTTAGCGCAGAAGCATGCCGGTTTTCCGCTCGTTCCAGATAGGCTC
>CATJIF010000120.1 GCA_949740445.1 uncultured Peptostreptococcaceae bacterium
AGTTCCCTGCACGCTGCGCGGAACCGGCGGCAGCTCTACTACCGCACCGACCATCACTGGACGACCTTCGGTGCATATATCGCGTATCGTCGATTTGCGATATCAAGCGACTTTCAGCCGCTTCCCGCATCAGCCTTCCAATGGGAGACCGTCTCCAACAGTTTTTGGGGAACCACCTGGTCGAAGGCACCCAGTCCTCTGACAGCGCCCGACCGCATCTGCCGGGCCCAGCCCTTTGCAGGGGCCCTGGCAAAGCGCGTGCAGAATCTTGAGATTACCGTCTGGCCGGAGGCCGCAAGCCCTTCTTCCGTGCAACAGCGCCGTTCCCTGTACTGCGACGAGTATCTGTCCGAAAAAGATCAATACAGCTATTTCGCGGGCGGAAACCCTCCGCAGCTTTGCATCCGCACGCCGCTTCGCAACGGTCGCCGGCTGCTTTTAATCAAAGATTCTTACGCCAACTGCATGCTGCCCTTCCTCGCCCTGCATTACGAGGAACTCTGGGTAACGGACCTGCGCTATTCCCACGGAAACCTGTTTCCCCTGCCTTCCGCCAGAAATGGAGAGGCTGCTGCAGGAGACAGAAGTGCATTTACACCGGATGCCTCCTATTTCACCGACGTACTGCTGCTGTACAATATACAGTCCTTCTCCGAGGATCGCAACCTGGCATGGCTGCCGCAGCTTTTATCTCCCTCCGAAAGTCCTTCTTCCGCACCCTGAGCCCGGCGGGGCTTCCCGCCCCTTTTTCCTCTCCAGGAACGCATTCCAGTCCGGCTGCATACATTATAGTGGCCAGCGGAGTATGGGACAAATGGATACAATAAGCGCCGTCCGATGATATGAGGCAGGTTCCCTATTCCCTGAATACGATTGCAGCTGGCCCGTTTGAACAAGCAAATCCGACTTAACTATAACCCACATTTCTGCCTGGAATCCAACGGACAGCAGAAAAAGGGGGAACCTAATATGCAGCAGATCCAATGGCAGGATCGCTTTAATATCGGTGTGGAAATCGTGGACCAGGCACATCGCAGGCTTTTTTCTATCGTTCAGAAAATTACAGAGCTCTATGTCGAAAAACACGAAAGTAAATTTGCCTGTATGGAAGGCATTAAATATTTCAGAGCGTATGCTGTTCAGCATTTTGCGGAGGAAGAAGCCTATATGCGTCAGATCGGATATCCCGGTTATCCGTCTCATAAGTGGCACCACGACAAAATGAGGCAGGAAACGCTTCCTGCTCTGGAACACGAACTTTATGACACCGACTTTTCCACCGAGGCAGTGCAGCACTTTATTGGCGTCTGCATCGGGTGGCTGACCGGCCATATTATGATCGAGGATCGGGCCATCATCAGAACTCCCTCCGAGAAGCCCATTGTGCTGCAACCAACCGACGAGCGGTCCGTAGTCCTCAAGATGATCCTTTCCCCTCTGCAGGAAATGTTCGGCCCTGACATTCAGTTTGTCGGCCATTTTTTTCAGGAGGATACGATCATCGACGCTCAGTATTACGAACTAACGTATCACATCCGGCAAAATACCGCACTGCGGTTTATCCTGATTACAAACGAAGAACTGTTGCTGCACGCGGCCGGCCTGATGTTTGGAATCCAGTGTCATACGATGAACGATGTCGTCCGCTTCGCTATCCGCGAGGTAACTCAGACGCTGCTTCAACGGGCTGCCGTCTGCTTCGAACAGGATTTCAGCGTCTACCGTCTGATGAGCGACCGGTTTCTGACCCCTGGACAGTACCGGCAGCACTTCGAAGAACATGCGCCTCAACACAGCCTGTTGTTCCGCACAAAGCCAAGTTGCTTTGCCCTCTGCATCGACCGGCTGCCGGAATCCGACTAACCTGACCGCATAAATCCAAGCGCCCCACCGTGCTCGACCGCCTTTTGTTTAGACGTTTTGGGCCCGGCGGGGCTTTTCTTTTCGCTCTATTCTTCTGTACTTTGCGCCATCTGCTGAAAAATGAAAACTTCCTAATTATATTGTCTGCAAAAGTCAACAGAAACCTTGACAAGTAAACTTTATCGCTCATATAATAAAAGCGGCGAAATACAGCCTGAATCCATAGACCATTTCTTTTTTAATTCTATTCATACCGTCAGAAATGACATTTTCCACATTATGAACTATTGAGGTGCAGAAAGATGAAAAGTATTCGCGAAAAAATCACTGTATGTTTAATGGCGACAGTCCTGATTGCGCTCATCCTGGTGGGCGCATCCAGCATTGCACTGAACTATCGGAGTACCATCGCCACTGTCAATCAAATGATGAGCGAAACCGCCGTGCTTGCGGCAGAGCGCATCGAGCAGGAGCTTACTGCCTATAAAAATGTAGCTATGGATACCGGATGCATCCCGCAGCTGTCCGACCCCAATGTTCCCCTGGAGGAAAAGCGGGTGATTATCGACGAACGCGTCGGTATGCACGGCCTGCAGAGAGGAAATATCATCGGTCTGGATGGCCGCAGCATCTTCGACGGACAGGATTATTCCGACCGGGTATACGTGCAGCAGGCAATGCAGGGCAATGTCTATGTATCCGATCCTCTGATCAGTAAAATCACAGGCGATCTGTCCATCATGGTTGCCGCGCCTCTGTATTCCGGTGGAACACATGGCTCTCAAATCGTAGGTGTTGTCTATTTCGTACCGACAGAAACCTTCTTAAATGATATCGTTTCTTCCATCCGCGTCAGCCCCAACTGCCGAGCCTACATGATCAACAGCGCTGGTGACACCATCGCCGACATCACTTTGGATACCATTACAACACAGAATATCGAGCAAGAGGCGCAAAGCGATTCCTCGCTAAAGGAATTGGCGGCAATCCACGCAGCCATGCGGCAGGGAAAAAACGATTTCGGAAGCTTTAAGGATACGGACGGCATCCGCTATGCTGCCTATGCCCCTGTTGCTAATACCAACGGCTGGAGCGTTGCCGTTACCGCGCTGAAGTCGGACTATCTCTCAGATACATATTTTGGCATTATTATCAATATCGTCGTTATCGTCGCCTCTATTCTGGCTTCCATCGTCGTTGCACTGAAGCTGTCCAACAATATCAGCCTGCCCATGCGGGCCTGCGCCGAACGCATGAAGCTTTTGGTAGAGGGCGACCTGGAATCTCCCGTTCCTCAGATCCGGGGCCGGGATGAAACCGCAGAGCTGACCCGCTCCACCGCAGAAATGGTAACAGGCCTGAATACGATCATTGATGATATCGGCTATCTGCTGACGGAAATGGCCAGCCAGAACTTCGATATCCAGTCCGCGCACAGAGAGGCGTATGTGGGTAAATTCCAGAACATCCTGCTTTCCATGCGCAATCTTAAAGTCGAGTTGAGCGGTACGATACGCCAGATTGATGCTGCTGCAGATCAGGTATCCTCTGCCAGCGGCCACGTGGCTGTCGGCGCCCAGACCTTAAGCCAGGGTTCCATGGAACAGGCGAGCTCCATACAGGAGCTTGCGGCTACCATTACCGACATCTCCGAAAGTGCAAAACAGACCGCCTCTGCTTCTGAAGAGGCCGGGCAGTTTGTCAATCAGGCCGGCGCCCAGCTGGGAATCAGCCTGGAGTATGTCAAAGACTTGAACACCGCTATGGACAAAATCTCCAAATCCTCTGAAGAAATTTCTAAAATCATTGCCACCATCGAAAACATCGCCTTCCAGACCAACATCCTGGCCTTAAACGCCGCTGTGGAGGCTGCCCGCGCCGGTGCTTCCGGCAAGGGGTTTGCAGTCGTCGCCGACGAGGTGCGCAATCTGGCCTCCAAGTCCGACGAAGCTGCCAAAGCGACCAAGGATTTGATTGAAAGTTCGATTATAGCCGTTACCGAAGGCAGCGAAACTGTAACGAAGGTAACCGAAGCCTTGGGGCAGACCGGTGTCTTTGCGGGGCACGTAACAACGCAGATGGATATTGTAGTGAAGGCCATAGAAAGCCAGACTTCCGCAATCTCGCAAGTGACCGAAGGCATCGACCAGATTTCTTCCGTCGTTCAAACCAACAGCGCTACCGCAGAGGAAAGCGCTGCTGCCAGCGAAGAACTTTCCGCGGAAGCCGCCAGCTTAAAGCAGCTTGTGGATAGTTTTACACTGGCTAAAAATTAAAAGCAACTGTGCTGCTTTCTTCCAAATAGAACAGGCAGAAACCACAATCAGAAACCGACCGTCAAAAGCGCGGATGTTCGCATAAAAGCATCCGGGCATGACGATTGGTTTTTTATTTCCAAAGAAGCGAACCCTTGAATTCAGGTAATCCAGATGTTGTTTTATAGCTGCAGGCCCATGCTAAAAGGGCTGCAGCTATTTTCTTTTCAAAATTGATAGCTTGTCTGGCAGGTACTCGTGGTAGGAATCTCTGTAAAAAGAGCGCAACTTAGTATTGAAATTGTTATAATTTATATAGAAATTTTATACAAAAGGTATTTATATAAATTCTATAAATATAGGTATTAACCTAAAATATAGGAATTATTAACTCTTTCCAGAAAGGATAACACATGTTTAAACTAGTTATGTTCTTGCTTTACTTTCTTTTCAATGCATGAAAATTATTTAAATTTCACACTATAAAACGGGAGTTATTATGTACTTAAAATGTCATACTATACCAATTGATGAGTTGCTAAAGCAGTTTATGGAAGAAATAAAAAACGAATCTATCGAAATTTATAATGAATGTAGCTTACAACATGAATTAGGTATTTTTTTTAAAAGTTCTTTACTGATTTTAAAATACAATTTGAGCGAAACGTTAAATATTTTCAAATTAACGACACAGTTAAACATGAAATTGACATTGTAATTTTTAATAATAACTACCGATATGCTATTGAATTAAAATATCCCCGTAATGGACAAGTTCCAGAACAAATGTACTCTTTTATCAAAGATATCTGCTTTATGGAACAGTTAAAAAAGAAGGGATTTACTAATACATATTGTTTAACGGTTGTAGAAAATAAAAATTTTTATTTTGGAAAAAAGCAAGATGGAATTTACTCTTTTTTTCGAGGCGGAAATCTCATTTCTGGAATCATTCGTAAACCAACAGGTAAAAAAAATGCGTACATTACAATGGAACAAGAATATTCAATTCATTGGAGCGATAGCAGCAGTACTTCTACAACAAGAAAATACTACATTGTAGCTATATAAGCTTATATAATCCCCTACATACCAGTTACTATATTCATCGAAAATTTCCCGAAATTAGACAGATTCATTAAATAAACCCAGAAAGGTAGTGGTTATTATGGGTATTATTTCACTGATATTTCTTATTGCTGAAATCGCTTCTTCATTCGTTATAGCGGCAATACCAGTTTTAGCAATTATAATTATTTCAATATGTTTACACAAGAAGAAACTGAATGATATAGAAACACAACAAAGGTCTTATCGGTTTTGTCGTAACTGTGGAAAAGTACTCAGCGGTTTCGATATGGGCATTGGTTGAAGGGATTATGATATTATGCGGAAAAATTTCAAAGGATGCAAGCGGCAGGACGCTTACTTAGGTCTTAATCTCTAAGCTCCATCTATATACCATAGTCAGATTGACAGCCCCGTAACCTTTTACCTGGTTTTATTGTCCTGTATGCCTCTACTCTCTTAAAAAAGGAGCCTCATTATGAAAAAACATTGGAAAAAACTCATATCTGCTGCTATGCTTCTTATCCTTGTCTGCACTTTTACTTTCATTCCCACCATTGCCTCGGCAGCCAGTCCAACCGCTTTTGAGATTACCTACCAAAACTGTAGCATATATGAAAGTGAATATGGCTCCGATTCCTGTTATTCTGCTATCGTAGAAATTCGGAACACAGGAAGCGTTAATCTACGTCTGGATGATGCTACGTTTGACTTTGAGGATCGGAGCGGACATCTCCTGGAAACAAAATCTTATGTCAGCTGTGATCCGGATATCATCGCTCCTGGAGAAAAAGGATATTTTTATTCCAGCGGTTCCCTGGATTATGTAACCTCCATGTCGGACTGTATTTTCAAATCGACAGTAAAGGCTGTAAAAGCAAAAAACAGCGTAATTCCCTATGCAATTTCCGACCTTTCTCTTGCGCAGCCCTACCCCTCTTCTGTTGAAATCAAAGGGCGAATAACAAATACCACAAAAGAGGAAGACGGTGCCTGGGTCTTTTTTGTACTGTACCGTTCGGATGGAACACCCATTACGGCAGGCGGAACAAATGTCTTCGATCTGTTAGCAGGAGAAACTCGAAGTTTTTCCAGGTCTTTTTTTCCTTATGAATTAGGAAATATAGAACCTTCTGAGGTCGCCAGCTACAAGGTTTGTTCTTCTAAATATCAATATCAATTCGACCGCACCGGTATCCTTGCTAAAACCTGCAAGACCGCGATCAATGCCGCTTATATCAATCCCGCTTACAGCAATGCCCCAGCTCCTCCTGCAAATACAACGCCAGGTAATAGCACTGCGCCAACATCTCCGCCTTCCGGGAATCATACTACACAGACGCAGGGAGGTTCTCCGGCGCAAACGCCTCCACAGACGCAAACGACTGTGCAAACACAGACGATTGAATTCGGTGGCACACCGACTGCAGAAATGCAGTGGGCGTATGAAAATGGATTTATAGAAGACACTGGCCGCGGTACATACCCTCCGAATCGGCAAATGACTAACCAGCAATTATGGTTCGCCCTCGCTCAATTTATGAACGAACCGGTTTTCAGCGATTCTCAGGCCGTAGACTGGGCCTTAGACAACGGCCTGGCAAGCGGAAAAGATTCCAATGGAAAGCTGACCCGTCTGACTATGATTACCGACCTTTACCGCTGCGCTTTTTTAATGGGATGCGACGTATCCGACCGGACAAGCCTGCAAGGGTATGCAGATATTGCTCAGGTGACAGGCATGCCCCGCGATGCTGTAAGCTGGGCATTAGCAAACCGCATTACCTCCGCTTCTGGGAAAAAACAGCTGAATCCATCCGGCATTGTCAGCTGCGCTCAATTTGCCGAGATGTTATATGAATTCAGCGATGTGATTGGGTATTAAACCGTGTATCGCTCTTTTCGTTCTATATTGTATATCTCGATATCTGAAATTTTTATGTAGCTTGTGCAAGAATATCAGGGAGGCCTAATCGTATGAAAAAATATTTTTCTTTTTTGACGATGATTATAATTTGTATTTTTATATCATCTTGCAGCCATGCGCACACCTGGCAAGCCGCGACATGTACAAATCCAAAAACCTGCTCTGAATGTGGGGCAACGGAGGGTAAGGCACTGGGCCATTATATCGAAAGCTGGGTTGTTTCTGAAGACCCTACCTGCACTAAAGAAGGAGATGAAGTAGGAACATGCTCTACCTGCAACAACTCTATTCATCATCCGATTGCAAAGGTAAATCACACTCCCGGTGACTGGGTTGTGGCAAAAGAGGTATCGCCAAGTTCTGACGGAGAAAGAACACAAAGCTGTATCGTCTGCGGAGGAGTTTTGAATAAAGAGACGTTTACATTATCAGCAGAAGAAATAGAAAGCCATTACAAAGCAGCTTGTGTTGAATATTCCTACGATACAATTGCAAGAGATCCTGACAAATACGAAGATACATATGGGCGCTACACAGGTGAAATCATTCAGGTATTGGAAAGTAATAATAACTACGAGATGAGAGTTAATATCACTAAAGATAATTACGGCTATTACGAGGATACAATCTATGTAGTATACGCAAAAAAGGAGGACGAGCCCCGGCTTCTTGAAGATGATATTAGAACAATTTATGGAATCAATCTTGGAACCACATCCTATGAATCTATCTTTGGCGCAACCATCACCTTACCCTGCGTATATGCAGAATATATTGATATCAATTAACACGTAAATAGATCAGAAACGGATAGCAAACTTCAGATCAGAAACCCGCCTTTGGATTTCTGATCTGAAGTTTTATGTCTGTGATTCTTCCGCCAGCCACGCAATCCCGGTGGCGGTTCGTTTCTCCGCATCTTTTCGCACTGCGCTTTTTTACTCATGCTTTTTTATCTACGCTTTTTCCGCCTGTCTGCTTCCCTTCTGCGTTCATAATAGCGATGGAGGCCAGCACCAGCGCGATTCCTGCGACCTTGCCCGCACCCAGGGGTTCCTGAAACAACAGCAGAGCGGCAAAAGCAGCCACTACGGTTTCCACCGAAGCCACCACCGGCACCTTCGATGTCTCTAAATTCATAGAAAGCCCTTTCATATAGCAGAAATACGAACCCACCGTGGGAATCAGGCCATAGCCGAGAGCCGTAAGCAACAGCACCGGGCTGTCAGTCCCCTTAAACTGCAAGGCCGCTGCCAGCGCTTCGCATTGCCAGGGCCTGGCTAAAAACAGCATCACAGCCCAACCCGTAAGGAAACTGTAAAAGGTAATGGTCAGCGGCAGACACTTCCCCGACATCTTCTGGCCGAAAATCGTCATCAGCGCATAGAAAAACCCTGCGGCGATTCCCGCCGCTACGCCGACAGCAGAAAACCGGACTTCCGAGAAGTTTCCGCCAGTCACCGTCAGGATGCATCCCGCTACATTGACTGCCAAAGCTGCAAGCTTTCTTGCTCCGATCTCTTCCCCAAAGACCATCCGGGACATCAGCGTTACGAAAATCGGTGCCGTATAGAGCAGGATGCAGCCAGTCGCCATGCCGACCTTTTCAATAGATACATTGTAGGAGAAGTTAAACAGCGCCTGGGAAAACAAACCGCTGAGCACGCAGTAAAACAGCGTCGTTTTATCTACAGCAAAGGCCTTTCTTCCGTAAAGCACCAGGAGTATCGGAAGCAGCAAACTCCATCCGCAAAACAGGCGGAGAAAGGCAATCGTCGCCGTATCAACTCCCATCTCCTTCAGCAGATTGACAAAAATGCCGATGCTTCCCCACAATATGCCGGCCATGAGAATCAGTATGTAGCCCTGGTTCTGCCGGTTTTCTCCTTGCCCTTTGTTTAATTCCATTGATTTCCTCCTTTTGCCGCTGCTCTTTATCCAGCGCTTGCAAACTTCCCCTTGCGCCTACCATTCACTCGCGAACAAAGCTGCTATTCCTCCGACCCGCAGGCATTGCGCATCCGGGCGCCTCTCGTTTGCTGCAAGCCAAAGCCGCACTCTGTGCCGCTTTGGTGCAGAGGTTTCCACAGAGCAAAAATCCCCCGCATCGCAACGACGCAGGGGATTTGTATTTTCGTCTGGCGCCACCCGGCAATCGAACCGGCAAAGCCGTGGTTCAACCGCGGTAAAACCGCTCGCCGGCCGGCAGGCTGGCTATTCAGCTGACACAGCAGCTGTCTTTCCGAACGGAAATTAGCCGCGGGCTAACTTCTTGTAGCCTTCCAGTCTGTCCTTGGAATTGGCTTCTGCCTGAGCAAACAGCTCTTCTGCTCTGTCCGGGAACTCCTTGGCCAGGGAAGCGTATCTTACCTGATCCATGATGAAGTCTCTGAAGTTTTCGGTCGGCTCCTTCGAATCCAGAATAAACGGATTCTGGCCAGCTTCCTTCAGATCTGGGTTGAATCTGTACAGGTGCCAGTAGCCGCAAGCCACCGCATCCTTGGTGTTCTCCTGCGTCTTGCCCATGCCCTTTCTCAGGCCGTGGTTGATGCAGGGAGCGTAGCAGATAATCAGGGACGGACCGTGGTAAGCTTCCGCTTCCTTGATCGCCTTCATAAACTGATTCTTGTCTGCGCCCATGCCAACCTGAGCCACGTATACGTAGCCATAGCTCATGGCCATCATGCCCAGATCCTTTTTCTTAATCTTCTTACCGGAAGCGGCAAACTTGGCAATCGCCGCCGTCGGAGTCGCCTTGGAGGACTGTCCGCCGGTGTTGGAGTATACTTCGGTATCGAATACCAGCACGTTGACATCTTCGCCGGAAGCCAGCACGTGGTCTACGCCGCCGTAACCGATGTCATACGACCAGCCGTCTCCACCAACGCACCATACGGACTTCTTAACCAGGAAGTCCTTCTTTGCCAGAACTTCGTCGGCAGCCTTCTTGGCATCGCCGCTTAAGGAAGCAGCTTCGATGGCAGCAACTACTGCATCGGCTCTCTCTCTGGTCTTGTCGCCATCTTCCATGCCGGCAATCCAGGCTTCGCAGGCAGCTTTGACTTCTGCAGAAGCGCCAGCAGCCAGCAGAGCTTCCATTTCTACCTTGATCTTTTCTCTCATCTGACGAACGCCGGTAGCCATACCCAGACCGTACTCTGCGTTATCCTCGAACAGGGAGTTCGCCCAGGACGGACCTCTGCCGTTGGCATCCTTGGTGTACGGCATGGACGGTGCGGAAGCGCCCCAGATGGAGGAGCAGCCCGTTGCGTTGGCGATCATCATTCTATCGCCGAACAGCTGGGTAATGACCTTCATGTACGGAGTTTCGCCGCAGCCTGCACATGCGCCGGAGAATTCGAAGTAGGGTTTTGCGAACTGGCTTCCCTTAACGGAACCCTTATCCATCAGAGTATCTCTGATCGGCATCTTCATCGCGTAATCCCAGTTGTCAGCTTCATCCTGCGTAGCGAACGGCTTCATAACCAGCGCCTTGTTGGGAGCCGGGCAGATGTCTGCGCAGTTTCCGCAGCCCAGGCAGTCCAGAGAAGAAACCTGCATTCTGTAGGAGTAAGCTTCGAAGCCCTTTCCTTTTGCAGGAACGGTCGTAAAGCCGGCCGGAGCCGCAGCCTTTTCTTCTTCGGTTACCAGGATCGGACGGATGGTAGCGTGGGGGCATACGAATGCACACTGGTTGCACTGGATGCAGTTTTCCGGCTGCCATTCGGGCAGATGCACAGCAACGCCTCTCTTTTCGTAAGCGGCGGTTCCGGAGGGGAACGTACCATCTTCAATACCTTCGAACGCGCTGACGGGCAGATCGTCGCCTTCCTGCTTGTTCATCGGAACGAGGACATCGGCGATGAATTCCGGCAGTTCCTTGGCTTCCTTGTCAGCATCCACTGCGTCGGCCCAGGAAGCGGGAACCTCTACCTTGTGCAGGCCGTTGATACCCATATCTACGGCATCCTGGTTCATCTTAACGATCTTTTCGCCCTTCTTGCCGTAGGTCTTTACGATGGATTCCTTCAGATAGCCAACGGCTTCGTCTACAGGAATAACGTCGGCCAGTTTGAAGAATGCGGACTGCATAACCATGTTGATTCTGTTGCCCAGACCGATTTCTTCTGCCATGCGAACGGCGTCGATGGTGTAGAAGTTGATATTGTTCTTTGCGATGTATCTCTTCATGCTGGCGGGCAGGTTGGCATCCAGCTCTTCGTCGTTCCAGATGCAGTTGAGGACGAAGTTTCCGCCCTTCTTTAAGCCCTTCAGCAGGTCGTACTGATGTACGTAAGCCTGGTTGTGGCAGGCTACGAAGTCCGCCTCGGTAATCAGGTAGGTGGACTGGATCTTGTTCTTTCCGAATCTCAGGTGAGAAATCGTAATACCGCCGGACTTCTTGGAGTCGTAGGAGAAGTAGCCCTGCGCATACAGATCGGTCTTATCGCCGATGATCTTGATCGCCTGCTTGTTGGCGCCTACCGTACCGTCGGAGCCCAGACCCCAGAACTTGCAGCGAACGGTGCCCGCAGGCTCGGTGGTGATATCCACGGTGGGAAGCGACGTGTTGGTCAGGTCGTCTACGATACCGATGGTGAACTGATCCTTCGGCTGAGCTGCCTTCAGGTTGTTGAATACAGCAACGATCTGTCCCGGAGTGGTATCCTTGGAGCCTAAGCCGTAGCGGCCGCCGTATACTTCAGGCGCATTTTCTTCGTTGTAGTACATGGTCTTGATATCCATGTAGAGCGGGTCGCCCAGGGCGCCGGGTTCTTTCGTTCTGTCCAGAACTGCCAGTCTCTTTACGGTCTTGGGCATTACGGCCTTCAGGTATTCCGGAGCCCACGGTCTGTACAGTCTTACTTTGATCAGACCGATCTTCTCTCCCTGAGCCAGCAGCACGTTCATGGTTTCTTCGATGGTTTCGCATACGGAACCCATGGCGATGATTACGTTTTCCGCATCGGGAGCACCTACATAATCGAACGGATGATAGGTTCTGCCGGTTACTGTGGAGATCTTATCCATATAGTCAGCTACGATGGCGGGCAGCTCGTTGTAATATTTCTGAGACGCTTCTCTTGCCTGGAAGAAAATGTCCGGGTTCTGCGCCGTACCTCTGATGACGGGATGCTCCGGATTGAGCGCGTTCTTTCTGAACCGCTCCACCGCATCCATATCGACTAACTTCGCAAAATCAGCGTAGTCGATCAGCTCGATCTTCTGAATCTCGTGCGAGGTCCGGAAGCCGTCGAAGAAGTGCAGGAACGGAACTCTTCCTTTAATTGCGGACAGGTGGGCTACGCCAGCCAGGTCCATAACTTCCTGAACAGAGCTGGAGCACAGCAGCGCAAAGCCGGTCTGTCTTGTGGCCATGACATCGGAGTGGTCGCCGAAGATACACAGCGCATGAGCGGCCAGGGTTCTTGCTGTTACGTGAAATACTCCGGGCAGCAGCTCGCCGGCGATCTTGTACATGTTGGGGATCATCAGCAGCAGACCCTGAGAAGCCGTGTAAGTGGTGGTGAGTGCACCGGCAGCCAGCGAACCGTGTACCGTACCGGCAGCTCCGGCTTCGGACTGCATCTCCACAACTTTAACTTCCTGCCCGAAAATATTCTTTGCACCGTGGGCAGCCATTTCGTCTACCACTTCGGCCATCGGGGAGGACGGCGTGATCGGGTAAATCGCAGCTACGTCAGTAAACGCGTAAGACACGTACGCCGCAGCGTTGTTGCCGTCCATGGTTTTCATTTTCTTTCCCATGTCAATCGTCTCCTTCTTATTAAAATATCCTTGTATTAACCAGTCAGTTTAAAAGCTAAACAGTTAACCTAACATACAGATTCATTATAGTATGGGCCGTCCAAATAATCAAGGGATTCGCTTCGCATAAACAACATTTTTATCAATTCCGTAAATACTTGCCCTATCTCCTCTTTTCAAAATCCACAGATGTGAATTTTTTGCCGACACCGTAATTTTCACTAAAAATTATGCCCGGATGTTTGAATTCCTTCGTCAGAACCGGCAAACCGCAGCGCTTTCTACCACGAAAAACAGCGTTTTGCAGGCGGCGGGCCTATTCTTTGCGCATAGGCGGCCATTCTGCGGGAAAACTACACGCGCGGGCCGTGCTCTGCCGCTCTTGTGCACAGGCGGCCCGCAAGTAACGAAACTATGGAGGAACCCTGATATGACATACTACGAAAGCAACCCGCAGCTGCGGGAATACTTCGAAACCCTGCCGGAGTGCATCCGCGCCCGGCTGCTGAACGCGGGCGTGGAAATCACCACCCTGGGCGAGCTGAAGCAGGTGACAGAACATCTGCGCGAAACGGAGTTCGCAGACTCCTTCGACCATTTGTAGCGGGCAGTGGGTCGCGAGCTGGCGGTGCTGTGCAGATATGTGAGAATTTGGTGAAAATTTCCCTTTTGCGGTTTATTTTCAGTCCATTTCCGATATATACTGTTAGTATCTCCTGTAAAAACGAAGGCGATCTCCGTTTTGTCGGAGAAAAACTGACCGAATCCACGCGCGGAAGCGAGCAGCATCCGCGCTTTCCATTCAAAAAGGAGGGATTTCTATGACGCTGCTGCTTTTCGTCGTAGCCTTGGTTATTTTAGCCTGCATTCTCTGCAACAAATTCACCGACCGCTTCGGCATTCCCATGCTGCTTGCCTTTATCGTGCTGGGCATGGTCTTCGGCTCTGACGGCCTGCTGAAAATTCCCTTTACCGACTACGCCTTTGCCGAAAACCTCTGTTCCGCGGCGCTGATTCTCATTATGTTTTACGGCGGCTTTGGCACTAACTGGCGCAAGGCCCGTCCCGTGGCCGCATCTGCCCTGCTGCTTTCCTCGCTGGGCGTCGTGCTCACCGCTGCTCTCACCGGCCTGTTCTGCCACTTCGCCTTAGGCTTTCCCCTGTGGGAGGGCCTTCTGACCGGCGCACTGCTCAGCTCCACCGACGCCGCCTCAGTCTTTTCCATACTGCGCTCCAAGCGCCTGAATCTGAAATACGGCACCGCCTCGCTTCTGGAAATCGAAAGCGGCTCCAACGACCCCTGCGCCTACATGCTGACCATACTCCTGCTTTCCATCCTGCAAAGCGGCAGCGCTTCCGCCGGTGCAATCCTTTCGCTGATCGCCTGCCAGCTGGTCTTCGGCGCTGCATTCGGCGTGGCAATCGGCCTTGCGGCCTCCCGCATATTGCAGCGGTTTCACTTCGCAGCAGACGGCTTCGACTCCGCCTTTGTCCTGGCTATCGCCATCTTATCCTATGCCGCTCCCACCCTGCTTTCCGGCAACGGCTATCTCAGCGTCTACATAACCGGCCTGATATTAGGCAACCGGCCATTGCCCAACAAGCGGGTGCTAGTCCACTTTTTCGACGGCATTACAGGCTTAACGCAGATGCTGATCTTCTTTCTTTTAGGACTGCTCAGCTTCCCTTCCACACTGCCGCAGGTACTGATTCCCGCGACGCTTATTTTCGCATTCCTCACCTTGGCCGCCCGTCCCCTGTCGGTGTTCCTCCTGCTGGCGCCGCAAAAGCGGCCGGCAGCGCAGCAGCTTCTCACGGCCTGGGCAGGGCTGCGGGGCGCTTCCTCTATCGTATTTGCCATCCTGATTTTCATCTCCGGCACCGACACCACATACGACCTGTTTCACGTAGTCTTTACCGTGGTTCTGCTGTCCATTTCTCTGCAGGGAACCCTGCTTCCGGCAGTCGCCCGCAGGCTGCAGATGATCGACGATACGGAAAACGTAATGAAGACCTTCAACGACTACGCAGAGGAGACCGCCATCCAATTTATCCGCCTGACGATTTTCCCCGGCCACGCCTGGGAGAACATGCAGATCCGCCAGCTGTCGCTGCCGCCGGACACGCTTCTCGCCATGATCCTGCGGGGACGCGAAACCCTGATTCCCCACGGCGATACGGTGATGCAGGCCGGCGATGTGGTGGTGTTAGGCGCGGAGACCTTCGACGACGATTCGCACATCCGGCTGTATGAAACCCCTATCGACGCGCAGCACGACTGGCGCGGCAAAACTGTCAGCCAGCTGCCGCTGGAGCACAACGAACTCATCGTCCTGATCCGCCGCGGCACAGAAACGCTCATCCCCGGTGGTCAGACTCAAATTGCCGAAGGCGATGTTCTTGTCATCAACCGCGACGAATCCGTTGTGTAACAATTCTTTAACTGGGTTTTGGAGTTGATTTTAAACGAAAAAATGCGCGACCGCAGGCCGCGCAAATTTTTTTGAAAAAGCTACTCCTGCCGCCTTAAGAGCTCGCGACCTCTCTGGAATTTGCTCTTTGTTCCGGGCGTAAGCCCATATCGCCTGGCGACCCGTTCCCCCAGCGTTGAAAGCGTCTGCGCATCTCCCTGCTTCAGCTCCAGTTCCAGCTCGCAGATGGGTTCGCTTCTCTTTCCCGCCACAATGGCGCCCGTATCTACCACTGCCTCGCACAGCAGCTCGCCGCACCCCTGCATTTGGCAGCGCAAAAGAACCGACCGCCGCAGAAATTCCGTGCTCAGCAAGGGCAACAGCTGTGCCTGCGGCTCCTGCGAAAGCAGTGCTTCTATGCGCGCGCCTATTGCTGTCTGCGGAAACGGATTTTTCGGCGGCAGAGAAAGCCACGCCTCCGGCACATCCTCTACGTTTATTTCCTGATGCACGTGAAGCGCCCCGTCAGACCCCTGGACCAGGGCTGATATTGAGGCCCCGGACTGCGCCGGACCCGACGGCTGTGCTCCGAAAGAGTCCTGGAGCGGTTTATCCCATTTGACTGTAGCGACGATGCTTTCGCCTTCCTGTCTTACGCGCACTGCAATGGTTTCCTGGCTCAGCCTTCCATCTCCTGCATCAAAATACACGGCCTTCATAGCGGTCTCTTTCTGCGAACCCTTTACAATCTGCAACCCCTCCGCCATGCAGACATCACTCAAAAGCGCTTCCCAGAGCCGCTCTGCCTTCTCCTTGCCGTCTATGCTGTATTTCAATTCGATTTCCATGCTACTCCTCCCGGAAAAAATCGCCTATTGCCGATATACTCTTTTCTGTATCTGCACGGATATTCCGGCTTCCTCACTAAAAAATCGTCTATTTGCAATATACGTATTTTGCAATTTTCTTACTCTGCGAGCGCTAAAAAAATTGCCGTGGCCGTTTGCATTATCTCATCGACGAAATCAAACCTGACGTTGTGGATCGGCGGATGGTCTTCGCCGTTTCCCACCCAGAAAATCGCACCCCTGGTTTTTTTGGTAAAATAACCGAAATCCTCCGAACCCCGCTGCACGTGCTTCTGCTCTCCCAGAGGGATGCCCAGGTTTTTACAGACCTGGCGAACGCGCCTGGCACATTCCGGGTCGTTGGCTGTCTGCGGAAATACGTCGCACTCGCTGATCTGGCAGCTCAGGCCATATTTTTTCGCCTGTTCCTCTGCCAGCGCTTCCAGCTTTTTCTGCAGCTCGTCCAGCTCCGCCTCGTATTCCGCGCGGATGGTTAAAAGCAGACTGCCTTTATGCGCCGATACCCCAAAGGCCCACTCGCCTAAAGCCACCTGAATTACCGTACACAACACGATGCCTTTATCATCATCCAGTACAGTAAAGCCGGGAAGGGCATTGATGAGCGCCGCGATGGCGAATGCCGGATTTTTTCCCAGCTCCGGGGTGCTGGCGTGGGCAGGAACGCCGGTGAACACGATTTCCAGGCCCTTAGAAGCGCAATATGCGCCGCCATCCTTGACAATGACGGAATTGCGCGGAATCCCCGTTTTATTGTGGAAGGCATAAACCTCGTCGATCCCTTCTTCTTCCATGAGCAGGGCGCAGAGCTGCCCGCCGCCGCCGATTTCCTCCGCAGGCTGGTATACCAGATACACATCGTTTTCTGCATCGTTTTCTTCGATCTCCAGCGCCGTCAGGCAGAGGTTTGCTACGTGGCCGTCGTGGCCGCATTTGTGGCCTACGCCGGGACATTTGGAACGGTAAGGCACCTCTATGTCGTCCTCCACCGGAAGGGCATCGAAATCGCCGCGAAAGGCGACCCGTTTCTTCGGATTTTCTGCGCGGTAGACCGCGTAGAACCACTGGCCGCGATCTACGATTTCGAATTTCATTGTGTGCGCTTTCAGAAATTCCATCAAATGTTGTTTGGTCCAGGTTTCTTGAAAGGGCAGCTCCGGATGCTGATGAAGCTCGTGCCGCAGCTGGACCGCCAGCTGAAAGTTTTTTTCATTCATGCTCTGTGTTTCCTCCTTCGATCCGGTTCTACCCTTCCGGTCTCGCATGGATACGCTTTGTCTGTTTCTATCCTTTTGGGGCGAAGCTATTTTGCCAGTTCCAAAAATACCGCTGTCGCTGTTTTCATCGTCGCATCAACGAAATCGAATTTCGCATTGTGCACTGGCGGATGTTCCTCGCCGTTTCCTACCCAGAAGATGGCGCCCTTGGTTTTCTTTGTAAAATATCCAAAGTCCTCCGAGCCCCTCATGGGCAATTCCTGCTCTTTTACCGGTATGTCCAGCGCCTTGCAGACTGCTCTCACCTTGTCGGCATTTTCTGCGTGGTTGGCAGTTTCGGGAAATTCGTCGTAATAAGCAAATTCGCAGGCCAGTCCGTATTTGTCTGCCTGTTCCTTTGCCAATGCCTCTAAATTGCTCTGCAGGCGGTCCATCTCCTCCTCGTATTCTCCGCGGATGGTTAAGAGCAGCTTGCCTTTGTGCGCCGACACGCCGAAGGCCCGTTCGCCCAAATCTACCTGAATCACCGTGCACAGCACGATTCCCTTATTGTTTTCCGGCGAAATAAAGCCGGGAATGGCGTCGATGATGGTCGCTACGGCAAAGGCGGGGTTCTTTCCAAATTCCGGCGTGCTGGCGTGGGCCGGAGTACCGGTCAGCGTAATTTCCATGCCTTTGGATGCGCAGCACATTGTTCCATTTTTTAATATGACAGCGTTCAGCGGCATTCCCGACTGGTTGTGGAAAGCGTACACTTCGTCGATTCCTTCTTCCTCCATCAGCTGTGCACAGGCCTCGCCGCCGCCGCCGATTTCCTCTGCGTGCTGATATACCAGGTACACGTCGTTATCTGCGCCATTGTCTTCGATCTCTAGGGCCATCAGGCAGAGATTTGCTACGTGGCCGTCGTGGCCGCACTTGTGGCCTACGCCAGGGCACTGCGACCGGTAGGGGGCGTCGATCTCATCCTCCACCGGAATGGCATCGAAGTCGCCGCGGAAGGCCACTTTTTTCGTCGGGTGCTCCGCCCGGTAAACGGCGTAGAACCACTGGTCACGGTCTACGATTTCAAATTTTGTAGTATGCGCTTTTAAAAATTCCATCAGGTGGTTTTTTGTCCAGCGTTCCTGAAGGGACAGCTCCGGATGTTGGTGAAGTTCGTGCCGCAGCTGTGCTGCCAGTTGAAAATTCTTTTCGTTCATGGTTCTTTCTCCTTCCGTTCCTCGCAAATTCCGGCCAGTGCCGTTTTTTTCATTATACACGGTTTGCCCCTGCTGTACAACCGCCATTCTCTATGGCAGAATCGCCGGTTTCGTACAATGCAGGGCTTTGTTAATAATATAAGCAAGTTTCGTGCCAGTCCAAAATTGTGGCGTTGCAGACAAAGATTCTGCTTTTCACCACAAAAATTTCCCTGTGCCGGATACAAAAGCGCGCCGGTTCTGTCGTCCAGCGCGCTTTTTGTCAATTTTTTTATTGCTTTTGTCAATTTTTATACGATTCGAACTCCGGATCGTTTGCCCACACGAAGTGGCTGGGCCGGATCTCGCGCCACGACGGCTTGTGAACGCTGTAATCGTGGCTGCTCGCATCGTAGACCTTCAGCACCTTTTTCTTCTCCCGCACCGGATCGGGCATGGGAATCGCCGAAAGCAGCGACTGCGTGTAGGGGTGCGTCGGATGGGCAAACAGCTCTTCCGTTTCGGCAAGTTCCACTAGTACGCCCTTGTGAATAACGCAGATCCGGTCGCAGATAAACCGCATTACCGAAAGGTCGTGAGAGATAAACAGATACGTCAGATCGAATTCTCTCTGGAACTTTGCCATCAGGTTTAAAACCTGCGCCCGTATGGAGACATCCAGCGCCGAAATCGGTTCATCGGCGATGATGAATTCCGGCCGCATCACCATGGCTCTGGCGATGCCGATGCGCTGGCGCTGTCCGCCCGAAAACTCGTGGGGGAAGCGGCTGGCAAACTCCGGAAGAAGGCCCACCGAATTCAGCGCCTCCGATACCTGGCGCTGCCTCTCCTCCTTGCTCAGCTTCTTCGGGAGGTTCAAAAGCCCTTCAGCAACGATATAGTCCACCTTGGCCCGCTCGTTTAACGAGGCCATGGGGTCTTGGAAGATCATCTGTATCTTCTGCGTTACCTCCCGGTCCAGCTCTTTGGAAATCTTTCCGTTGATCTTTTTCCCATCGTAGATGATGTCACCGCTTACCGTGGGATTGATGCGGATAATCGCCCGGCCGATGGTAGTCTTTCCGGAACCGGATTCGCCTACCAACCCAAAGGTTTCGCCCTTGTAAATCTGAAAGCTCGCTCTGTCTACCGCTGTAAACGGATGACGGCGGGAGCCGAATTGTATCGTAACGTCTTTAACGTCTACCAGTACCTTCTTTTCTTCTGCCTGCATCAGAGTCTCCCTTCTGCCAGTCTTCGCACAGCCTCCGGCGGCTCCTGCCTGGGAGCGCGGGGGTCCATCAGCCACGTCCTGACCTTGTGGGTCGGCGTAACGTCGAAGAACGGCGGTCTCTCCACGAAATCAATGTTCAGCGCATAGGGATTTCGCGGTGCAAATGCATCGCCCTTAATCTCCATCTGCAGATTCGGAGGCGTTCCCGCGATGGAATAGAGATCCTCTCCCTTGATTCCCAGCTGCGGAAGGGAGCTTAACAGCGCCCACGTATACGGATGCCGCGCATCGTAGAAAATTTCTTCCACGCCGCCCACTTCAATGATATCGCCCGCATACATGACGGCGATGCGGTCTGCCACATTGGCGACCACGCCCAGGTCGTGGGTAATGTAGATTGTCGTCAGGTTGAGCTTGCTCTGCAGATTCCGGATCAGCTGCAAAATCTGCGCCTGGATGGTAACATCCAGCGCCGTCGTCGGCTCATCGCAGATCAGCACCCGCGGATCGCAGGCCAGCGCGATGGCGATTACGACTCTCTGGCGCATGCCGCCGGAAAATTCGTGGGGATATTGCTTGCAGCGCCGTTCAGGCTCGTTGATTCCCACGTCAGTCAGCAGCTGCACCGCCCTCTCGTGGGCCTCTTGCTTTGAGATATCGTGGTGCAAAAGCACGGTTTCTTCCAGCTGATGGCCGATGGTCTTTAAGGGGTTTAAGCTGGTCATCGGGTCTTGCATCACCATAGCAATCTGCTTGCCGCGGATGGTCAGCCACTCCTTCTCTGACTGAAAAGTCGTCAGATCCACAATGCTTTCCGAAGCCCCGGTATCGTCCGTGCGGAAATACACGTGCCCGCCGTCGATGTAGCCGTTGGAATCCAGCATCCCTAAAAACGTTTTGGTGAAAACGGATTTTCCCGAACCGGATTCGCCCACGATGGCGATGCTCTCTCCCCGGTGGATGTCCAGGCTGATGCCCCGGATTACGTTCAGCACAGCGCCGCGCAGCGTAAACTTTACCTGGAGGTTTTCGACGCTCAGAATTGTATCTTTACTGATATGTTCCATCTTCCGCACCTCCTAATGATGGTTTCTCGGGTCTGCCGAATCCGAGAAGGCGTTGCCGATTACGTAAAACGAAATCGTAATAATGGAAAGGACGATGGTCGGGAAGATCAGCTGATATCTCAGGTTCGGGCTCATCATCAGCGCCCGTCCAGCGTTGACCAGATTGCCCAGGGATGGTGCACTGGGCGGAAGTCCCAGGCCGATGTAGGTAACAAATACCTCGTTGCTGATGGCCCCGGGGATGGTCAGCGCCATGCGCAGCATGATGACCGAAACGATATAGGGCAGCAGGTTTTTCATAATAATCCTGTAAATCGGCGTGCCCAGGCAACGCGAAGCCAGATTGTAGTCGCGGTCGCGGATCATCAGCACCTGGTTTCGAATAAACAGAGCCATGGAAAGCCACCCCGTAATGCTCATGGCAAAGATGAGCGTAAACATATTTCGCTTCATAATATAGGCCAGCAGCACCAGGACAATGGTCTGCGGCACGTTATCGAAGATGTTCCAGATTTCCGTAAAGAGGAAATCCAGCTTGCGGACATATCCCCAGAGCAACCCGATGGTGATGCCGATGACAGCCTCGGCGATGGCGACCACAAAGCCGATGAACAGCGAGCGGCGCGTTCCGCTCCAGATGCGCGACCACAAATCCTGCCCGGCATTGTTCGTACCGAACAGAAATTCCGAATCTGGCTGCAGATTGCTTCTCGCCATGCCGTTGTCGTCGAAGAATATCTTGTTGGGATCTGCCTGGTTTGGCAGCAGCGGCTGAATAAACGTAAACAGCAGGAGCGCGCACATGATGACGAGAAAGCACACAGCTACCCTATTGTGCAAAAACGTCCGGAAGGTGGAACGCCAATAAGAATACTCCTGATATCCCAGTTTCTCCGACTGCCTGGCATCGTAGGCGGCAAAGCTGAACAATTCCTCTTCGCTCATGTGCTCGCGATCCGGCGTTTCTGCCGCAGCGCCTGCGGGGCCTGTTTCCCCTGCCGTATCTTCTGTGCCTGCACTGGCGCTTCCCTGCGCCTCTATGGTTTCGACCGTTTCTTTGATTTTTTCAGAAATGGAGGATTCCAAATCCTTGGAGAGATGATCTTTGACGGAAAATTTATTCATCAGCGGGCGCCTCCCTTCTTGGCAAACGAAATTCTGGGATCAATGAGCGTCATCAGTACGTCGCCCACGATCAGGCCGACGATACTCAGCGCTGAATAGATCAGCACCAGCGCCTGCACCAGCGTATTGTCCTGGCTTTGGATGCACTTGACTAAGAGCCCGCCCATACCGGGAATCGAATACAAAGATTCCACATAGATCGAACCTACAATTGTTAAAATAAACGATGTAGGGATGTATTGGATTAAAGGAACAAAAGCGTTGCGGAAAATCTGCTTGCTCATAATCTCCTTCGAGTTGACGCCCTTGGCCGTAGCCAGCTTAACGTAATCTTTATTGCTTTCGTCGATCATGTAGCGCCGCAGCCACATGGCGTAATAGGCGATATTTCCCAGAGCCAGCGAAAAGACCGGAAGCACATACGTAACCAGATTATCCCGTGAAAATAAAAGCGGCAGGCCGGCGATACTGGTTCCGTACATTTGTATAAATAAGTAATACACTACCGCTGGCACCGCATTGATCAAAACGATGAATACCGTACCCAGATGGTCGGGAAAACGCCCCTTGCATCGAGCCATCAGCCGCCCCAGCGGAAGCCCCAAAAGCAGCGCTACCGCCAGTGCCGCTGTTCCCAGCAGCATAGAAATTGGAATTCGTTCTTTTAAGATGGATGTAATGGCGATTCCTGGACGGTATCTCGAAGAATTTCCCAGATCGCCGTGTAAAAGTTCATTATAAAACCGCAGTAACTGCGTAGGCAGAGGATCTTTCAATCCCTTAATTTCCAGCTGACGCTCCACCTGTTCCGGTGTCATTTTATCAAAATTGTTAAAATATCCCTCGATAGGCATCATGCGGAGAAGGCAGAAAACGATCGTGCAGACCAGAAACAGCGTGATAAACGAGCGCAAGACTCTCTTGATCAGGTAAGAAGCCATTTTTTGCTTCACGCCTCCTTTGCTTGTAAATTCGTACAGCCGGGCAAAAACCCGGCTGTACCTCAAGTTCGTTATGCAAAATTCAGATTTGCTTCAAAGCAAAGTTATTTCGCTGCTTCGGCTCTCGCCTTTTCCCAGGCTTCCAGTGCCGCGTTGTATTCTTCCGTATTCATCGGCTTTTCCAGAATTTTTTGTCCCTTATAGCGCAGAGTAGAAACGCCAAACGGTGCATACTGGCCGTCGAACGGATTGACTTTAGCCGCCGTGTAGCCGCCATCCAGTCCGCAGGGGATAACCAGCGCGTGCTCGATGAGGATGGCTTCTGCCTCGGCAAAGGCTGCATAGCGCTCTGCTGTCATCGCAGGGTCGGTGATAGCGTCGGCTCTCTTTATCGCCGCATAGTATTCTTCTACAATCGCCTTCGTCGCCGGATCTTCGCTCAGGTCGAAACGGCCGTAGGAATTGCCCTCGCCGAAGGGGTCGGCATAAGTCAGAGGATCGGCATAGTCGCAGCCATAGTTCGTCTTCATAAAGGCAAACTTATTGGCTCTTCTCACATTGCTTAAGAAGCTCTGCGTCGGGCCCTGCTCAACGATGATGTCGATATAGTCCGTGCCCAGCAGGTCTTCCAGCTGCTTTTCGATGTACGTACATTCCGAATCCCAGTCAGCTACATTGGGATTATACACCATGAGGATCTTGATCGGGAACGTCGCTCCGGCGGCAGCCAGCTCGGTCTTTGCCTGATCTCTGTACTGCTTTGCCAGATCTTCGTTGAAATAGGCATCTACGCCATTCCCCACTGCCAGATCCTTGAAAATCTGCTGATCGACATAATCTGTACCATCGGCAGCTACGAAGTTGGCGGGAGTAACGGTGTTCTGAATCAGCCCTTCGGCGTTGCCCTCGTCGGTAATGCGGATGGCACCCACGCGGTTCATGCCGTGCATGATGGACTTTCTAAAGTTTTCGTTGTTGACAGCGATTTTCCAGTTTTCCGGCTCGTACTCTGCATCGAACTGCGGGTCGAACTCAAAGCTGAAGAAGTAGCTGTAGTCAGGAATGACGCGCATGGGGTGGAACAGATCCTTTGTCTCCTCACCCTCAGACCAGCTCTTGGCCATGGTGCTGGTAATGGTCGCTGTCTCGACCTCGCCTCTCTGGTACATTTCGCCAGACAGGGTCGATGCTTCTGCATTGTAGGTGTAAGTCAGCGCTTCGATGTACACCTGATCCGCTTCAAAATAGCTGGGGTTCTTTTTCATGCAGTAGCGCTCGCCGGCACTGTATTCGCTTAAGTAGTAAGCGCCGCAGTACCACAGCTGTTCGCAGGAAATACCATCCAGGGCTTCGGAGAAGGCGTTCCAGTCGTCGATGCTGAAGCTGGCACGGTTATCCCAGTCGCCGAACTGATTGAGAACATCCGCAGACATAGGTGCAAAGCAGCCGTAGGTCAGGCAGGACAGGAAGTACGGGCACGGAGCCTCTAAGGTGAACTCCAGCGTCTTTTCGTCGATGGCCTTGATGCCTACATCTTCCCAGGAAACCTCGCCGCTGACTAAGGCTTCGGCGCCCACGCTGCTGTTTTTGATCTTGGCTGCCGGGAACATGTAAGAAGCTGCCGCATCGAACTTCAGCGCATATTCTGCAGCGTTTACGAAGTCCTGTGCCGTTACGGTGCCCACTTCTTCTCCGGCGTTGTTATACCACTTGGCATCGCGGATGGTAAAGGTCCAGACCAGCCCGTCTTCGGATGTGGTCCAGGATTCTGCCATGCCGGGCAGTACATTGCCCAGCGAATCGTACTGAATCAGCCATTCCTGCGTATTTGCCGGAATTTCCATATCGGCTGTGGTCGTCGTGTTGAGATAGTTCAGCGTTGCTACATCAGAAGAATACAGAGAGCGATATTCCTCTACGTCCGAACCGCCTCCGCCGCAGCCTGCTAAAAGGCTGACCATCAACATCAGCGATAAGAAGACGACAAAAATCTTCTTTTTCATTTTTCTTCCTCCTCATTATTCTGAAATCGTACAAAACGCCACTCTGCGGAGCTGCCGCAGAATAGAAAACAGATTCTCTTCGTTAGATCCGCCGATATTGCAGCAAACCAGAGCGCCCGCCTTGCTGGCTGCTTTTCGCCTTCGGGTCTGCGGCCACCGCTTTTCCTTGCGGACCATCGAAAAGCTTTGTTTGTGCTTATTATACAACTTTTGAACAAAATTGCAAGATAATTTCAATAATTGAAACTCATCTTTGTAATATTTCTGTAAAA
>CATJIF010000121.1 GCA_949740445.1 uncultured Peptostreptococcaceae bacterium
GCAGAACTTAGGTAAAACTGACGATTCTTGTAAAATACTTCCGGAATATGTGATATAATGTTTACACCCGGCGATTGGCGAGTGCAAAGCACGAAGGCAGAGCCGCGGTGTAACAGATATCGCAACGCAATCGGCTTTCGCCGCTTGCTCCTACGTTCGCTTGCGCTCACTTCGCTGTCCGTTTTGCCGAGCGAATCAGCTGCGCGCGTTGCGCTTGCTTCTTCGGGCAAAAAGGCGCAGCTTAGCGATTGCAGAGCGGAAGCGACAGCAGAGCTTAGCGGAGCCGATGAAATGTTTACACCCGGCGATTGGCACCTACGTTCGCTTGTGCTCACTGCGCTGTCCGTTTTGCCGACAAATCAGCAGCGCGCGTTACGCTTGCTTCTTTGGGCAAAAAGGCGAGTGCGAAGCACGAAGGCAGAGCCGCGGTGTAACAGACCAAAACAATAAAGACGCAGAACAGGGGAATAGCAGGGGATGAAGCAGGAAAGGCAGACAAGACGTGGAATGGTCCGCATTGGGCGGGTTGCGCTGCGTCCCAGATTTTTTGTATTTGTAACAATAGTTCTTTTATGTATCGTGGGGATGGCAGCGACTGCATTTATTTTAACGCGGCCGCCGGCAGGGCCCTCGGAGGAGGCACCGCCGGTGGAATGGATTGGAGACATCCCGGTCATACGGGACTTATTGCCGGAAGGGATTCCCGGCAGGCCCGGAACGCTGCGCACCATCCGCTATGTGGTGATTCACGAAACCGGAAACGAGGGGCGCAATGCCAATGCGGCATCACATAATAATTACATACACAATCAGGCGGCCATAGATACCATATCCTGGCACTATACAGTGGACGACCACGAGATCTATCAGCACCTTCCGGATAATGAGGTGGGATTTCATGCTGGCGATCAGCTGACGGAGGAGGGCGGCAACATCTGCGGCATCGGCGTGGAGATGTGCGTCAACCCGGAGTGCGATTACGAAACAACGCTAAAAAATGCGGCGGCGCTGGCGGCACACCTGCTGGATGCTTATGACCTTCCTCTGAAGGCGCTGAAAAAGCATCAGGATTTTTCGGGAAAAAACTGTCCGCAGAAACTGCTCGAGCAGGAGCGGTGGGATGAATTCTATGATATGGTAAAGCAGGAGCTAAAGGCGTTGAAATAGCGAATAGCATATTGGTGACGGTTTTCGAATATGTGGCTATTCTCGATTGTGCCTGTGCAGGCATGCGCACTGTTTGATAATCGGCGGACGAGAATTTATAAAAAGGAGAGCATATGGCGAAAAAGGCAAAGACGGTATTTGTCTGTCAGGAGTGCGGATACGAAAGCCCCAAGTGGATGGGGCAGTGCGTCTGCGGTGCGTGGAACAGCTTTGTGGAAGAAAAGCTGGTCGATGTGGCTGAAAACGACAGCCGGCGCAGAGGAAGCAGCGTAAAGGCATCCATGACAGGCGCACAGGCGGGGGCACCTTCGAACATCGTAAAGCCGACGCGGATTGCAGAGGTGAAGGCATCGGAACAGAGCCGCATGGATACAGGGATTTCTGAGCTGAACCGGGTGCTTGGCGGCGGGCTTGTAAAGGGTTCGTTGACGCTGATTTCTGGCGAACCGGGCATCGGAAAATCCACGATTATCATTCAGGCGGCTTCGTGGATTGCGCAGAGGTATGGAACGGTGCTTTACGTATCCGGCGAAGAATCGGAGGAACAGATTAAAATGCGGGCGCAGCGCGTTTGCAGAGGCGATATGAACAACCTGTTTTTGCTGGCCGAGACAAATATGGAAGCCATCGTACAGGCCGTCGAACAGCTCAAACCGGTGTTTCTGATTATCGACTCCATCCAGACCATGTATTCGGAAATGCTGGAAGCAGCGCCTGGAAGCGTTTCGCAGGTACGCATCTGCGGCAATCTCCTCATGCGGCTGGGAAAAAGCGGCGACCTGCCCGTGTTTATCGTGGCGCACGTTACGAAAAGCGGCGAGCTTGCGGGCCCGAAGATCGTGGAGCACTTAGTGGACTGCGTGTTGAATTTTACCGGCGAACGCAATCAGGACTTGCGCATTCTGCGCTCGTATAAAAACCGGTTTGGAACCACCAGCGAAATCGGCGCCTTTGAGATGAGCGAAGAAGGGCTTACGGGGATAGAAAACCTGTCGGGCAGCTTTTTAGAAGGGCTGGAGGATGGAACGGAAGGCGCGATGGCTACAGCGGTGTACGAAGGCACGCGGCCGCTGCTTTTGGAGGTGCAGGCGCTGACCTCGCCCACCAACATCGGCTTTGCCCGGAGGACTTCCATCGGCGTAGAACTGTCGCGCCTGAATATGATTCTGGCTGTGCTGGACCGCAAGGCCGGCATTTCCTTCATCAATCAGGATGTCTATGTGAATATCGTGGGCGGATTGCGGCCGGAGGGAACCTCCACCGACCTGGCGGTGGCGCTGGCGATTTATTCTGCGTATCGGCGGATTCCCGGAAGCAATAAGACCATGGCGATGGGAGAAATCGGCCTCACCGGCGATCTGCGCCCAGTGCAGAACGCAGAGAAAATTGTAAAGGAAGCGGTGCGGATGGGCTTTGCGCAGGTCATTTTGCCGCGGCGCAATCAGGAAAAGCTGCGCGATGTGGTTAAAGGTGTGCGATTGATCGGCGTTACCAATGTAAAAGAGGCGATTGCGCACATGCAGCCGCAGGAAGGGGCTGCTCGCGGAATCTGATTGCAAAAACGCGGGCGCTGGCGGAAGAGGGCATGAGCGCATACATGCTGACAGGCAGCTGTGAATATCTTTCGCCTGCAGTTATGGGCGCAGTCAAAGACGATGTTATTTTTATCCCCGTCGGGACTGAGGCCGCTTGCTCTGAGTTGTGCAAGTCAATGCCATACGGTGAAAAAATAAGGCGGAGAATTTTTTCAAATTCTCGCCTTATTTTCATTGTTTTGTATTTGGCTGCGGCGCTATTCCGGGTTGCAGTTGAAAGAATCGGGGTTCGGATAGCTGTGGGAACTTGTGGCGTATCCGTTCTGGTATTTTATAGTCATGTAGATTACGTCATCGCCATCCTTTACCTGAACATAGCTGATGCTGTTGTCAAAGGTATCGGTGATATCCAGCGCCTGGCCGCGATAGTAGACCCATATGGTTCCATCCTCCGCATAGTTTACCTCGGGTGAATCCAGATGCTCCATAATTTCTTCTTCCGTTAAGGGGCGTTCCGTTCCGTCATCCTCGAGGGCGATACCTCCGCCGTGAACCTCGTGGGAGTTGCCAGCGTTATCCGGGTAGGTAAGGGTGTAGGTTCCGTTTTGAATATCGAGCACAGCAGACGTCTGTTCGCCGTTAATCCAGATCTGCACTGTGCGCTGGATGCCGCCCACGTCGGCAGCATAGGCAAAGGAAGCCATAGCGATAACGAAAACCGCTGCGACGCATACGGCCGACAGTCTGCGAACGGATATTTTTCTTGTGATATTCATTGATGTAACCTCCATAAAACGGTGTTCGGAAGCCTGGAGCACGGAAAACGTCCTCTTGTATCGTTCTCTGTCAGTCATTGTTCCATTCCTCCTTCAGTGTGTGTTTTAAAAGCGTCCGCGCTCTGCTCAGGCGGCTTTTTATCGTGCCGCTGGGGCACTTGAGGATGCGGGCGATATCTTCGATGCCGTAATCCTCATAGTAATACATGTGAATAACGATGCGGTACTTTTCCTTCAGGCGCATAACCGCCTCAAACAACCGGCTGTCCTCCGGCTCTTCGAAGGGAAGGCTTTCCATGTACTCCTCCCATTGGACTTTATTTCTGCGCCAAAAGGAGGAGCGGATATCCTTTGCCCGGTTGATGGCAACCCGGATGAGCCAGGCTTTTATATGCTCCTCGCTTTCGAAGTCTTTTTTGATGGAGCAGTACGTTATGAGCGTGTTCTGGACTGCATCCTCGGCATCCTCCCGGTTCTGGCATACGGTAAATGCGATGGAAAACAGCTGATCCGCATATTTTTGATACATGTCTTCTGCTGATAGTTTCACGAAAACGCCTCTTTCTGTTTGAAGGTCCTTCACCTGTAATACGATTCGCATGCGAAAAAGGTTGCACAAAACAGAAAATTTTTTGATATGGCGCAAAGCGATGGAATTGGGGCGAAAGAGAAGGTAAGATTGAATGAGCGATGCTGAAAATAAAAAAGCACTTTGCAGGCAATCTGCGGCAATGCTGCCAAAGGCGAAGAAAAAATATGCGAAGGGCTTGACTTTTGCCCAAGCCTGCCATAGAATAAACTCACAACAGTCTATAGGAATTGCCGCCGGGTAACGTCTTGTATTCATTCTGTTAGGCCTTAGAAAGAGTGAATGTCAGGCGTTTTCTTATCTTTTTGGAACAAAGCGGATGTGCAGCAGGGGCTTTGCCGTCTGCGAAAAGCGCAAACGCATTTCCTGGCAGCAGAAGCATCCGGTATTGCAAGACAGGTAAAAAAGCGGTGCGAGCGCCGCGGACCTGTCGAAGAAATGACAAAAGGATTACAGGAGGGTATGACATGTTTCGAGAAATGCGTCGCAAAAAACAGGTGTTGTCGAGAACAGAGGCAGAGGAGATATTAAAAAAACACACCTCTGGTGTGCTGGCAGTTGCAGGGGACGACGGCTATCCCTACACTGTTCCACTCAACTATGTGTATTGTGATTCGGTCATCTATTTTCATTGTGCAAGGACAGGGCACAAGCTGGATGCTATCGCTCAAAACGATAAGGTATCTTTTTGCGTAGTTGATAAAGATACCATCGTTGCAGAGGAATACACGACCTATTTCCGTAGCGTCATCGCCTTTGGGCGGGCAAGGGTACTGGAAAAGGAAGACGAAAAGCGGGCCGCTCTGGAACGGTTGGCGGAAAAGTATTCGCCCGACCAGCCGGAAGGGCGGCAGAAGGAAATCGAGCAGCAGTTTAAGAACGTCTGCATGGTGGAGATTGCCATCGAGCACCTGAGCGGCAAAGAGGCCATTGAGCTGGTACGGGCAAAGGAGAACCGGAAGTAAATAAAGAGAAGCAAATAAAAAGGGAGACAGTTTTGTCTCCCTTAAGATTTTTTGTAAGTGTAAATTGTAAATGTTGGAAGTCAGTGAAAGGAGGGAATTACCTTCACCGCTCTGATTCCCCAGATAAGCGAATGCATGCATTCGCAGGCGCATCCGTCAGCGGAAGTGTAAACCAGAAGCAGCTGCCGCTTCCTACGGTGCTGTTTACACCAAACTGCGCCTGATGAAGCAGGAGAATCTGCTTAACAATAGAAAGGCCCAGACCAGAGCTGCCGGAGGGACTGCGTGTGCCGGTGCGGCTGTATTTATAATAGCGATCCCAGATGTGGGAAAGCTGCTCTGCCGGGATGCCGCTGCCGTGGTCCTGAACGCTGAGCGTAACCGTATCGGCAGGAGCGAAAGAAGCTGTACCGGCCGACATAGAAGCGCCGGAGCTGCAGTCGGCGGGTGTTGCATTTTTCTGCAAGAACACTTCGATAGAGCTGCCGTCTGCGGCATAGCGGATCGCATTATTGATGAGATTGGCAGCCACTTGTATCAGCGGAGTTTCGTCGCCTAAGACAAACGCCTGTTCCATATCCGATTCGAACGTGACAGGACAGCCCTGCTGTTCCTGATATAGCGAGTAGGTCTGCACCAGACCGCGCAGAGCCCGCACCAGGTCGAAGGGCTCTTTTTTCATAGTGAGAACTCCCGACTGCATTTTGGAGAGAATCAGCATATCGCTGACGAGACGGTTTAAGCGGTCGGCTTCGTCGATGATCACCTGCAGGTGCGCATTGCGCTTTTCCGCGTTATTGCCGGAGAGATCGCGGATCATTTCTGCATAGGATTTTACCATCGTCAGCGGCGTTCTGAGGTCGTGCGATACGTTGGCGATTAAGTCGCGCTGCAGATTTTCCGATTTGGCAAGCTCCTTGGAGGTATAGGTCAGCGTGTGCGCCAGATTGTCGATTTCTGTATAGGAATCGCTGTCGAACTCGATGCCGTAGTTTCCGCGGGCAAGCTGCGAGGCTTTATTTTTCAAAGAAATCAGCGGTTGTGAAATGCGCTTTGCCATCAGGATAGATAAAATCAGCGCAAGCAGCAGAGAGACGACAGTTACAAGCATCAGCTGGCGCTCGATAATGTCCATGTTGGCGTCGACCGGCGACAGCGGCGCGAAGATGCAGAGGATGGCGGTCGGGCGATAAGAGCTTTCTACCAGTGCGCCATAGACCATGGTATCCTGCTGCCCGTTGGGGCTGTCGATGGTAAAGGAGATCGTGCCCGATGGGCTCTGTGTCACCTGATAGCGAATCAGTTCGAAGCTGTCGGCCATGCTGTCGGAAAAACGGCGGGTGGGCGAAGGTGCGATTACCATGGTATTATCCAGCGTGCACATATAAAAATACATGTCGTTGTCGTAGGACAGAGAGGACATGGTCTGCATCAGCTGTTCAGTATCCAGCTCTTCCGGCTGGCTGTACGCAGCGATAATCGAACGTCCGACCTTGTGAATCTGCTTGGTTTTCGACATCTGGTAAAAGGGGTCCATCATGGTAATCTGCAGCAGCCACAGAAAGGACATCAATATAATAGCGAAGGCAAGAAACGTCATCCACAGGCGGAAATACAGGCTTCGAAAGTCTAAAAACCCGGCGGATACGTCGCGTGCCACAGCTTTTTTTCGGTAATCAATCCATTGAAACTTCAAATTTATAGCCAACTCCTCGCAGTGTAACAATGTAGTCGCGATACGGACCTAAATTATTGCGCAGATTTTTAATGTGGGTGTCGATGGTTCTGTCGTCGCCGAAAAAGTCGTACCCCCAGATATCCTGAAGCAGCCGGTCCCTGGACAGCGCGATGTTCTTATTCTGCACGAGATAAAACAGCAGCTCGTACTCCTTGGGCGTCAGCTCTACTTTGGAACCATCAACGCTGACCGTCCGCGCCGGAATGTTGATGGATAGACCGCTGAAGCAGAGCACATCGTCTGCCGGTCCTTCGGCAGCATTGCGGTGGCGGGAAAGAACGGCGTGAATGCGCGCCATTAGCTCTTTCGGACTGAACGGCTTTACAACATAATCGTCGATTCCCAGCTCAAAACCAAACAGCTTGTCGTATTCCTCGCCCCGGGCCGACAGCATAATAATAGGAACATTCTGCGTTTTGCGGATCTCCTTGCAGGCGGAAAAGCCATCCAGCCGCGGCATCATAATATCCATAATGATGAGGTCCGGCCGCTCAGTTTTGCTTAAAGCGACAGCCTCCATGCCGTCGGCAGCTTCTACCACCTGATATTCATTAAATTCAGCATACTCGCGGATAACCTCGCGGATTTTGTCTTCGTCGTCGACAACCAAAAGCTTGTACATATAAAAACCCTCCTCTCTCTTGTGGAACAGGAAAAGAAATCTTCCAATATCTGTTACACCGCGGCTCTGCCTGCGTGCTTCGCACTCGTCAATCGCCGGGTGTAGACATTATATCAAACAGGCGGTGAAATGTGTGACGCCTTTGTGATTTTTTTGTAAATTATTTATGGAAATAATGATTGACATTGAAGAATGAGTATGATATATTTAATATTTTATTTTCTTGACATTTTTCCTTCCGGTTTGTTACAATGAAACTGCATACAAAAACGTATGCCAAGCGGAAATGAACGCGCAGAGCAAAGGGGTACAGAGGTTGGAGGTGCAGCATGTTTTTGGTCGGTGAACGGGTGGTCTATCCGATGTATGGTGCCGGAATGATTGCAGAAATTAAAGAATCAGAAATTTTAGGCGAAAAGAAATCGTATTATGTGTTGAAAATTCCCTACAGAGATATTAAAATAATGGTTCCAGTAGAAAATTCCGAGCGCATTGGAATCCGTTCCATTGTAGCGCCAGAAGAGATCCCGCGGGTAATACGCACGCTGAAAGAGGCATCTTCTGCCATGTCTGCCAACTGGAACCGCAGATATCGCGAAAATACCGAAAAGCTGAAAAGCGGGCGGTTAGAACAGGTGGCAGAAGTGGTGCGCAACCTGCTTCGGGCCGACAGGATCAGAAAGCTGTCTGCCGGCGAAAAGAAAATGCTGACAGATGCCAGGCAGATTTTGGTCAGCGAGCTGATTGTGGCAGGCGGCATCGAGGCAGACGCGGCGCAGGCAATGATCGACGAGACGGTATAAAGGGCCGTTAAAGAAGACGGTCTGCGCGCAGTAAAAAAGGGGGAGATATAGAAGAACAGAACGGGCAGCAAATACGGTAAGCACCGCACAGCAGGAGCGGCGGGCAAAGGGATGCAAAGGGATAAGGATAAAAAAGAAAAAGAACAAAAAAGAGAAAAACAAGAACACGGGGAGGAAGGAGGAAATATATGCTGAAAAAAATATTTCGTTACATATTTACGCTTTGCGGCATCCTGGTAGGATACGGCGTCGGTTCGCTGGTCACTTCGCCGGGACTGCTTCAGCTGATCGGCGAGGGCATCGGGTTTTCCGAGGCGCAGACCGGCGGCGTACTGGCTGTCAGCGCTATTTTATTCGGATTTATCTTTTATAATCTGGCGCCAGTGTTTACGCGTCACGGCGTAAAGGTAGCAAAGAACATCGAGGCGGATCTGCAGCCCATTCCGGCCAACGATATCGCCACAGGCTCCATCGGTCTGGTGATCGGTCTGGTGATCGCATTTTTTATTTCGCAGCTGATCAGCAGCATTGAAATTTTGAAATTCGCGTATCTGAATGTGGTATTGTCCGTTTTAATCTATATCTTTTTGGGATACCTCGGCATGAGCGTAGCCCAGAAAAAGGGCAATGACCTGCGCGTGCAGTTTGTGGGCAGTGCAAAGAAAAACCTGCGGGCAGGCAAAGGCGGCAAGCTGCGCGATGCGTCGCCCAAGATTTTGGACACCAGCGTCATCATCGACGGGCGCATCGCCGACATTATGAAGACGGGCTTTATCGAGGGGGATATCGTCATTCCCAGCTTCGTGCTGGTAGAGCTGCGCCACATTGCCGATTCGTCCGATGGATTGAAGAGAAACCGCGGACGCCGGGGTCTGGACATTCTAAACAAAATCCAAAGCGATTACGGAATCGAAATCTACAACACCGATTCGGAAAAAGCGCTGGAGGCCATTCCCGAGGTGGATGTCAAACTGCTAAAGCTGGCGCAGATTATGAACGGCAAAGTAGTAACCAACGATTACAATTTAAATAAGGTCGCCATGATTCAGGGCGTACCTGTACTGAATATCAACGAGCTGGCCAATACGCTCAAGCCTGTCGTGCTTCCAGGCGAGGCCATGCAGCTGTTTTTAGTAAAGGAAGGCAAGGAAAACAATCAGGCGGTAGCTTATTTAGACGATGGCACGATGATCGTCGTCGAGGATGGCAAGCGCCATATCGGAAAAACCGTAGATGTAATGGTAACAAGCGTTTTGCAGACATCTGCCGGGCGCATGATCTTTGCCAGACTGAAAGGAAAATAGACGTTTCCGAAAGCGTGCAGGATGCGCTTTACGGGCAGATATGAGGATAATAACATGTATCAGAACAAAGAAGTGGCGGTGCTGATTGCCGCAGCTGGCTTTGGCAAGCGCATGGGAGGGCAGGTTGCTAAACAGTATCGGGAGCTTGGCGGCATGCCGGTTCTCAGCCGGACGATTGCTGCCTTTGAACGCCATGCGCTGATCGACAGCATTTATATTATAGGGCAGGCAGAGCAGCTGGATTACTGCCGCAGAGCAACCGTAGAGCCCTACGGGTTTTCCAAAGTGCGGGCGCTTGTGGCAGGCGGAAAGCAGCGGCAGGATTCCGTGCGCCAGGGGCTCTGCGCGCTTGGCAGCGAACAGCTGATTCTGATTCACGATGGCGCCAGGCCGTTTGTAACGGCGGAAATCATTACGCAGACCATCGAAGCCGCGGCGGAGCACGGAGCCGCGGCCGCCGCTGTACCGGTAAAGGATACCATTAAAGTGGTGCAGGCCGCAGCCGATGGAACGCCGCAGGCGTTTTGCGACACGCCGGACAGAAGCCGCCTGTACCAGATACAGACACCGCAGGGGTTTCTGCGGCCGGTAATCGAAGCGGCGTTTGAAAATGCCTATGCGCAGGGATTTTACGGCACGGACGATGCGGTTTTGGTGGAGAGAACCGGCAGGACTGTAGTTCCCGTCATGGGGGACTACCGCAATATTAAGCTGACGACAGCAGAGGATATGGCGGTGGGCGAGGCGATTCTGCAAACGATGCAGGAATGGCAGAAGCCGTCGCAAGAAGACGGCCTGCCGCCGCACGACACGCCGCCCTCGCGGGCGGAATACAAAGTAGAATGCAGGGCAAAGGAGAATGAAATGAGCGGGCAGACATCGCAGCGCCCATGGGAATACCGCATGGGAACGGGCTTTGATGTTCATCAATTAGTAGAAGGCAGAAAGCTGATTTTAGGCGGGGTGGAAATCCCGTGGCAGAAAGGGCTTTTGGGGCATTCCGATGCCGATGTGATGGTGCATGCTGTCATGGATGCGCTGTTGGGAGCAGCGGCGCTGGGCGATATCGGCCGGCATTTTCCCGACAGCGACGAAGCGTATCGGGGAGCCGACAGCCTGAAATTGCTGGAGAAGGTGGTAGGGCTGTTGCAAAGCAACAGCTTTATGCCGGTGAACGTGGATGCGACAATCATCGCACAGCGTCCGAAAATTGCGCCCCACATCCCGCAGATGCGCAAGAATCTGGCGGGCATCCTGTGGCCGGACCTGTCCGAAGAAGAAGCGGTTTTGCGAGTAAATATCAAGGCGACGACCACAGAGCAGCTGGGCTTCTGCGGACGGGAAGAGGGCATCGCCAGCCAGGCGGCGGTCTGCCTGTGCACCCTGTAAGAAAAGCGGCACAGAAAGCTGTGCGGAAGCGACAGAAAAACGCGCGGCAGAGCGGTGTGAGAACGGCAGAAAAACAATAGAAATACAATGTAAACCAATAAACCAATAAAACCACAAAAATAAGATAAAACAACATAAAAGCAGCATAGCAGACAGTGCGGGCACGCGAAATCTGCGCTGCGGATATCAAAAAGGAGTTGTTCAACCGTGAAACTTTCAAAAATGCATGTAAAAACCCTGCGGGAGGTGCCGGCGGAAGCGGAAATTTCCAGCCATATCCTGCTGCTAAGAGCACATATGATTCGGAAATTAGTCTCCGGGGTCTACGGCTTTATGCCCTTCGGCAGCCGGGTGCTCCGCAAGATCGAAGCCATCATCCGCGAGGAAATGGATGCCAAGGGCGCGCAGGAAATCCTGATGTCGGCCGTACAGCCGGCAGAGCTGTGGCAGGAATCCGGCCGCTGGCAGGCTTACGGTCCGGAGCTGTGGCGCATCAAAGACAGAAACCAGCGGGATTTCTGTCTGGGGCCGACCCACGAAGAAATCTTTACCGATATCGCCAGAAACGAAATCAATTCCCACCGGCAGCTGCCTCAGAACCTGTACCAGATTCAGACGAAGTACAGAGACGAAAAGCGTCCGCGCTTCGGTTTAATCCGCAGCCGCGAATTCATTATGAAGGATGCCTATTCCTTCGATAAGGACTGGGAGGGGCTGGATCAGAGCTATCGGGACATGTACGATGCCTATGCGCGCATTTTTACGCGCTGCGGCCTGGAATTCCGGGCGGTAGAGGCGGACAGCGGAGCCATCGGCGGTTCCAATTCCCACGAATTCTGCGCCCTGTCCGAGGTGGGCGAAAGCCAGATCGCTTACTGCGATCACTGCGATATGGCGGCCACCACCGAACGGGCGGCCTGCGTAGACGAGCAGGCGCCGGCTGAGGCAGAGCTTGCGCTTGAGGAAGTACTGACGCCCGATACAAAAAGCATTGAGGACTTGTGCGCGTTCCTGCACATCGAGCAGAAAAAAACCATCAAGGCACTGCTGTTTGAAATCGCAGATTCGGAAAAATACAAATACGTCGCTGCCTTTATCCGCGGCGACCGCGAGCTGAACATGATAAAGCTCATCAACGCGCTGGATATTCCCGAATACGCCATCGAATTTGCCGACGAAGCGGCCATGGGCGAAAAGACCGGAGCCGTGGGCGGATTCACCGGCCCCATGGGGCTGCACGACTGCTGCATCGTCGTGGACAGCGAACTGCTGGCAGCGAAAAACATGGTGGCAGGCGCCTGTAAAACGGATCACCACGTAAAAAATGTAAACTATGGCAGAGACTATAAGGGCGATATCGTAGCTGAGCTGAAAGTAATTAAAGAGGGCGATCCCTGCCCGCAGTGCGGCGCGCCGGTAAAAATGACCCGCGGCATCGAAGTGGGGCAGGTATTTAAGCTGGGCACCAAGTATTCCGAGCCCATGGGTGCTGTTTATAAAGACGAATCCATGGAAGAAAAGCCCATCGTTATGGGCTGCTACGGCATCGGCGTTACGCGTACCATGGCAGCCATCGTCGAGCAGCACCACGACGAAAACGGAATCATCTGGCCGGTATCCGTGGCGCCGTATCACGTGATCGTTACGCTGGTCAACTCCACCGACCCGGTGCAGAGCGCGCTGGCAGAAGAACTGCACGACCGCCTGGAAGCCGCGGGGCTTGAAGTCATCTTAGACGACAGAGATGAACGGGCCGGCGTAAAATTCAAGGACGCCGACCTGATCGGCATCCCCGTGCGCATCACCGTGGGGAAAAAAGCGGGGGACCGCATCGTAGAATACAAATTGCGCGCAGACAAGGCCTCCGTCGATAAAGAAGCGGAGCAGGCGATTGCCGACGCAGTAGAATTCATCAGCGCCCGGCGCAGAGGATAACCATGTGGTCCGGCGGCGTAAGAGTCATCGCCTTCGATGACAGAGGACGGTTGCTGATGGTTCGCCAGGATCACGCGGAGCGCGTGGTCTGGATGGTTCCCGGCGGGGGCATCGAAAAAGGCGAAAACGCAGCGCAGGCAGCAGTGCGCGAAGTCAGAGAAGAAACCGGGCTTGCCATCGACCTGGGCCCCATGCTCTTTCACGTCGAAGAAGTATCGGAAGAGCGCGGGCAGCGCTTCGTCAACTTCTTTTTAGCCGACATCAGCGGCGGCGAAGCAGTCCTAGGCAGCGACCCCGAATTCGACAGCGAGCATCAGGTACTTTCCGAGCTGCGCTTTTTCAGCAGAGAAGAAATCGCGGGGCTTGCGCACGTATACCCCGAATTTTTGCGCGACGAGCTGTGGGAACTGTTAGCGCAGGAAGAAAGCCTTGGCAACGCCTGCGGCGAAGGCCGCGGGGCGGCCTGTTTTCGCGCCGCAGGCGAGCAAGGCAGCGCAGCCACAGGCAGGCGCTGCCTGCGCGACGCTTTCCGCCTGCGGGAATAGATAAAACAGCGAACACAGCAAAAAAAGGAGAAAGAATAAAATGAAGCAAATCGTAACAATTGAAATGGAAAACGGCAAAGTAATGAAGGCGGAGCTCTATCCGGACATCGCGCCCAAAACCGTAGAAAACTTTGTCGCTCTCATCGAAAAAGGGTTTTACGACGGAACGATCTTCCACCGCGTAATTCCAGGTTTTATGATTCAGGGCGGCGATCCGACAGGAACAGGCATGGGCGGCCCCGGCTATACCATTGCCGGTGAATTTGCCATGAACGGCGTTGCCAACGACTTAAAACACACAGCGGGCGTACTGTCCATGGCAAGATCCATGCATCCCGATTCCGCCGGCTCGCAGTTCTTTATCATGGTAGAGGACGCGCCCCATCTGGACGGCCAGTACGCTGCCTTTGGCAAGCTGATTGAAGGGCTTTCCGTAGCGCAGGAAATCGTTTCCGTTCCGAGAGATGCGCAGGATAAACCAAAAAAAGAACAGAAAATGCAGAAGGTAACCGTGGAGCAGATCGAAGAGTAAACATTAAATTGTTACATATTTGAAATAAAATTGTAATTTATGGTAACTATATAGTTAACAGAAAAGTATGACAGTTAAGGGAAAGTGAACAATCCCAGCGGTTGCGATGCGGGGAATCTGTGAAGGTTTTCCAAAAATAAGCGATGAAAAAAGCGGCTGAAATGATTGGAATTGCAATTATTTTAGCTGTTTTTCTTATGTGATAGTTCTGTGAAAAATTGAAAAATACCAGAAAATGACTTGCTTTTTTCGTAATAATTTTGTAATATTTAAGTACAGCCATGTTACGAAACGGTGCCCTTTGTTACATCCGCATAAATGATGACGCAAAGGGTAAAATCCTGAATAACAATGGATCGTCCGGCTTTCTCGATCAAAGCGGATTATACGTTGGTGTAAAAGGAATAAAACAAGGAAAAGTATTATGGATATGAAGCAATGGAATCAGGACGCCGTCCGTAAGAAGTGGAGCGACTGCAGACAGCAGGCTGCCGGCTTCTGGGCGCTTTACAAAAAAGAAATCACGCGGACGGCTGCAGGAATGGCAGCCGCTTGTGTGCTCACCGTCGGAGGGGCGGCCATGGTGCAGCCCAACGCTTACGAGATTACCTATCGCGGAGAACTTCTGGGATACACCGAAGAACCTACCGCAGTGGAAGAAGCACTGAATACACTTCAGGAAGATGTCGCAGAAGCGACGGGAGTGGAGACTGTCAGCGTGGACAGGCAGGGTATAACCGTAGCACAGACGAGAGTCAGCAAGCGCAAGACCGAATTTTTAGATGCCGAAGACATCGAAGAACAGCTGATGGAGCGCGAAGCCTACAGCTGCACCGCTTACAGCATCGTCGTCGATGGGCAGACCGTATTAACGGCAGCCTCCGAAGAACAGGCCAACGCCATTTTAGAGGCAGTAAAGGACAGCTATAAGTCCGACCGTTCCGAAATTTTAGACGTAGCCTACAAAGAATCTGTGGAAGTCGTCGCCTGCAACACTGCTGCAGGCGAGATTATGAGCGATACGGACAGCGCCATCACCTACATCCTCACCGGAGCGGAAGATCCCCGCATTTACATCGTAAAAGAAGGAGATACGCTGTGGGACATCGCCCATGCCAACGACATGAGTTCGGCGGAGCTGATCGCAGCCAATCCCGGCTTCGATCCTAACAAGCTGAAAATTGGACAGGAATTAAATCTGATTGCGATGGAACCGTTTATGACCGTAGTGATTACGGAAAACGTAACGACCAACGAAGCCATCCCCTTTACCACGACCTACGAAAAGACCAACACGCTGTACAAAGGCCAAACCTCTATAAAAACGGCCGGTCAGGACGGAACGAAAGAAGTGGTTTCGAGAGTAGTCAGCGAAAACGGTGTCGTCGTTTCCTCTGAGCAGATTTCAGAGACCGTAATCGCAGAGCCCGTTATGCAGGTAGCCTATGAAGGCACAAAGCCCGTCGTATACGTGGCCGCTTCCGGAAAAGTCAGCGGACTCTCCAATCCCCTGGCCTCCATTCAGGTATCCGACAGCTATGGCGCGAGCAGAGGCAGCCGGCGCCACCTGGGTGTGGATCTCCGGGCACCGCTGGGAACTCCCATCTATGCGGCGGCCGACGGCGTTGTAACGAAGGTCAGCAGCACCGGCAGCTACGGAAAACTGGTGGTAATCAGCCATGGAAACGGGCTTACCACAAAGTATGCGCACTGCAACTCCTTTAACGTATCGGTAGGCGATACCGTCGTTCGCGGGCAGCAGATCGCTACGGTGGGCAGCACTGGAAATGCGACGGGAAATATCCTGCATTACGAGGTGCTGGTCAATGGCAGCAATCGCAATCCGGTAAACTATCTTAACTGACAACTGAAAGATCATAAGACCTTACAGGAGGGCAGCTTCAACAGACTTGTGTTGGAGCTGCTCTTTTATTGCAAAAAGCAGGCAAGCATCTGCACCGCCACGCATTTGCGAAAAGCGGGGGCGTTTCGATGGAACATAGAGGAACCAGTCGGAATAAGATAAGGAGATATTTTGAAATGGGCTTTACTTAAACGCGTCAGTTGATATATAATCGGAAAATAGGCAGGAGTCTGTCCTGCCTGGGTTCTATTATAAAAAAGCAGGTGTTTTGGAGGTAACAATGGCATTTTTCAGAGAGGTAGGAGAGGATATCCAGGCAGTGCTGAGTCGCGACCCGGCAGCCAGAAATGCCCTGGAAGTCCTGATTTGCTACCCTGGAATATGGGCGCTGATACTGCACCGGCCCGCGCATTGGTGTTACCGGATGCACTTGAAGCTGCTGGGAAGAATCATCTCGCAGCTGGCCAGATTTTTTACAGGCATCGAGATCCATCCGGGAGCCACGGTTGGCAGGCGATGTTTTATCGACCACGGGATGGCCGTGGTCGTAGGCGAAACGACAGAAATCGGCAACGATGTAACCATATATCAGGGAGTAACGCTGGGAGGTACGGGAAAGGATATCGGCAAGCGCCATCCCACCATCGGAAACGGCGTTGTCATCAGCAGCGGAGCCAAGGTGCTGGGCCCCTTCCGGGTGGGCGACAATTCTAAGATAGGAGCGGGCTCCGTCGTGCTGAAAGAGGTTCCACCCGACTGCACCGTGGTAGGGATTCCTGGACAGATTGTGAAAGAAGGCGGCAGGCGGACAGCCGTAGATCTCAATCAGGTGGATTTGCCCGACCCGGTGGCAGTGGAGCTGGAATGCCTGCGCCGGCGCGTGGTAGCGCTGGAGCAGAAGCTGTATCAAAAAGAGGAAGAAACAAAAATGGAACAGACCGCATGCAATGCGGCGGCGCTGTCCTGCGCCGGGAAGGGAGAAGGCATATAATGAAAATTTACAATACGATGACAAATCGAAAAGAAGAATTTATTCCGATTGACGAAAGCAATATTAAAATCTACGTCTGCGGGCCTACGGTATACAATTATTTCCATATCGGAAACGCCCGTCCTTTTGTCGTCTTCGATACGCTGCGCAAATACCTGGAATACAGAGGGAAAAACGTAACCTTTGTGCAGAATTTTACCGATGTGGACGACAAGATCATCAATAAAGCCAGAGAAGAGGGATGCACGGCCGGCGAGGTCAGCGAAAAATACATCGGAGAATATTATAAAGACGCCGCAGCCTTAAACGTAACGAAGGCGACTGTGCACCCCAGAGTAACCGAAAATATGGAGGAGATCATCGCTTTTGTTCAGAGCCTGATCGACCAGGGCTACGCCTACGAATCGGAGGGCGACGTATACTACAGTACGAGGAAATTCAAGGACTACGGAAAGCTCTCCGGACAGAACATCGAAGATCTGGAAGCCGGCGCGCGCATCGAGGTGGGAGAGAAAAAGAACGACCCGCTGGACTTTGCCGTGTGGAAGGCGCAGAAAAAAGACGATGAAATCGCCTGGGAGTCTCCCTGGGGCAAGGGACGGCCCGGATGGCACATCGAATGCTCCGTTATGGCGACCAAGTACCTGGGCGAGACCATCGACATCCACGCCGGCGGGCAGGACCTGATGTTTCCCCACCACGAAAACGAGATCGCCCAGACCGAAGCAAAGACCGGAAAGCCCTTCTCCAATTACTGGATGCACAACGGCTATATCACCATCGACAACGAAAAAATGTCGAAATCCAAAGGCAATTTCTTTACAGTCAGGGACATTTTGAACGAATACGACGGTGAAGTCATGCGCTTTTTCCTGCTGTCCGGGCATTACAGAAGCCCCATCAACTTCAGCAGGGAGCTGATGGAGCAGGCCAGAAGCGGCCTCGCCCGCATGCGCAATTGCCAGTCGGATCTATCGCACCTTGTGCAGACATCTACAGGGCAGATGAGCGCGGAAGAAGCCGCTGCCATGAAGGCATTGGAGGGATACCGGGAGAAATTCATCGGCTTTATGGAGGACGACTTGAATACAGCGGATGCCATCAGCGCGGTCTTTGAGCTGGTGCGCGACATCAATACCGCGGTAAGAAACGGCGCATCGAAGGAATTTGCCGAACGCGCGGCGGCGCTGCTTTCAGAGCTGACCGGCGTCCTGGGACTGCTGCAAAAAGAACAGGAAGCCGCACCGGTGGATGACGATATCCAATCGTTGATTGAAGAACGCCAGGAGGCGCGCAAGGCAAAGAACTTTGCCCGCGCCGACGAAATCCGGGATCTCCTGAAGGCAAAGGGCATTACGCTGAAGGATACGCCGCAAGGCGTGCAGATCATCCGGGAGTAATGCCGTGCGATTGCTGGTTTTAAGCGATACCCATGGCCTGGTGCAACAGGCCATGGAGGTATATCGCATCGAAGAAGAAAAAGCACACATCGACGCCATTGTACATCTGGGCGACCTGAAAAGCGACGCCAAGGCGCTTTCCACGCGGCTTGGCGTTCCTGTGAGCAACGTTCCCGGAAACTGCGACGGCAGCGCATCCCGCGAGGATGAAGCGGTACTCAAAACGCCCTGGGGAAACATCCTGCTCGCCCACGGCCATCTGGAGGATGTAGATTATGGGCTGGAAAAACTTTCCTGGCGCGCCGGGGAAATGGAATGCAAGGCCGCCTTTTTCGGCCACACGCACCGGCCGTTGTACCGGTGGGAGCACGGGATGTATTTCTTAAATCCCGGAAGCTTAACGCGGCCCCGGGGCGGAAACGAGGGCTCGTATGCCGTAGCTGAGGCTACACCGGATGGGTTTTCTGCGACGGTGCTGTTTTATACGCCGCGGCCAAAGGTAACGAGCGGCGTGCTGTACCACCTGCTGAACAACAGCGACCGGGCATAGCGCAAGCAGGCGCCGGATGCGATGGCAGCGGATGTGGCGGCAGGGAAAAGAGAGGTATATGACAAAAGAAGAAGCATATTACGTAAACCCCACCGTGCTCGCATATCTGGGCGATGCGGTTTACGAGGTATTCGTCCGCCGGCAGATGGTGGACAGTGGCCAGGTGCATGCGGACCGCCTGCATCAGGGTGCCGTGCGCTATGTGCGCGCCGAAGGACAGGCACAGGCCATCCGCGCGATGTTCGACGGGTTAAGCCCAGAGGAGCAGCTGCTGGTAAAGCGGGCGAGAAATAAAAAAATCACATCGAAGCCGCGCTATGTGGATTCGCGGCTCTACAAATGGGCGACGGCCTTCGAGGCGCTGATCGGTTTTCTGCAGCTGTCCGGCCAGGAAGAGCGAATGAATCAGCTGATGGCGCAGGCTGTCCGGATCATCGGCGGTGCAGAGGGATAGGACTTCGCTTTTAGGAGGGTGAGAGCATGGGTGTAATCAGTCAGTTCCGGGGACTGCCGCGGCAGGTGTATCTCCTGTCGTTTGTGCGGATTATTATGTCTCTGGGGTCTTTGGTATTTCCGTTTTTGTCGTTGATGCTGTCCACGCAGCTGGGCTTTACCACGTTTCAGACAGGATGCGTTATGATCGTCGTCTCCGCCGGAAACATCATCGGATCGTTCGGCGGTGGAAAGCTGGCAGACCTGCTCGGGCGCAAGCGGGTGCTTATCGTTGCCACCAGCATTACCATCGCGGCCACATTGCTTGCCGGATGGCTCTGCCCGTCGCCGTATATGGTGCCGTGCATCCTGCTGTCTTACTTCGGCAGCAGCCTGGTGATGCCGGTGGTTGCGGCCATGATTACGGACAACTCCGACGATACCAACCGGGCGGAGTGCTTTTCGATCCTGTACCTGAGCCAGAACATCGGTTATGCCGTGGGCCCCAGCATCGGCGGGCTCTTGTATTATAGCCACATGTCCTGGATTTTCTTCGGCGAGGCCATCATGTATTCCATTGCGGTTATGATGAGCTTAACGCTGATTAAAGACGTATACCGGCCGCCGGGAAGACAGGAGCGGCTGGTGCAGCGGCAGCTTGCGTCGCAGAGCACTGGAGGCGGAAAGGAACAGAACACCTTCTGGCTTTTGCTGCACATGCCGATTCTTTTGGGGTTTATTCTGAGCCTGGCAGTAGTAACGGCCTGCTATCAGGAAATCGCCTTCGTGCTTCCCATGCAGTTTGAGGATATGTGTGGTCCGGCTGTGGGTTCGAAATACGCTGGCTATATATGGACAGCCAACGGGCTGACCATCGTATTCGCCACGCCGCTTCTGATTTCGCTTTCCAAGCGGCGCAACCAGCTTCTGAACGTAGTATTCGCCTGCTTCCTGTACGCTGTGGGATTTGGCTTAAACGGCATCATTCAAAACCCCGTAGGGATTCTCCTGGTGGCGGTTATCTGGAGCTCGGGCGAGATCTTGATTTCCACCGGCGCGGGCGTATTTATCGCCGGCTATTCGCCCGAAACCCACAAAGCGAGGTTTCAGTCGCTTTACGAGGTGGCAAGGGGCATCGGCCGCGGCATCGGGCCCACGCTGTGCGGCGCTTATCTGATGGGCCACACCTACGGCCAAACCTGGCGCCTGGTCAGCATTGTCTGCATCGTGTCGGCAGGGCTTGTATACCTGCTGTACCGGGCGGAGCGCAGGGAGAAAGAGAAAAAAGAGCAAAGAGAAAGGAGCGCAGCATGAGCAAAGCGGATGAGAGCTTTATCGCCATGTGCAAAGACATACTGGAACAGGGCTATTCCTCGGAGGGCCAGCAGGTGCGGGCAAAGTGGGAGGATACCGGAGAGCCGGCACACACCGTAAAGCGGTTCGGAATCGTCAACCGTTACGATCTGGAACAGGAGTTTCCGGCGCTGACGCTGCGCCCCGTACCCATCAAAAACTGCGTGGACGAGCTTTTGTGGATCTGGCAGAAAAAGTCCAACCGGGTGGCTGATTTGCGCAGCCACATCTGGGATGCCTGGGCCGACGAAAGCGGCACCATCGGCAAGGCCTACGGCTATCAGCTGGGCGTGCCTTACCGCTTTGCGCAAGGAGAGATGGACCAGGTAGATAACGTGCTGTGGCAGCTGAAGCACGCGCCCGCCAGCCGGCGGATTTTAACGAACCTGTACAACTTTGCCGACCTGCCGGAAATGGGCCTGGAGCCCTGCGCCTACAGCGTTACGTTTAACGTAACTGGAACGAAGCTGAACGCCATCTTAAACCAGAGATCGCAGGATACGCTGGTGGCCAACAACTGGAACGTGGTGCAGTACGCAGTGCTGGTGCACATGCTGGCCCAGGTCAGCGGACTTGTGGCGGGAGAGCTGATTCACGTTATTGCCGATGCGCACATCTACGACAGGCACATCCCCATCGTAAAGGAACTGCTCGCAAGGCCGGCATACCCCGCGCCGAAATTCCGCCTGAATCCGGAAATTACAGATTTTTACGACTTTACCGTAGACGATGTGGTGCTGGAGAACTACCAGGCGGGGCCGCAGATTAAGAACATACCTGTGGCAGTCTGAGGCGGAGCAAAGGAGTTGTATTATGAAAGCGATTGTAGTTGCAGATAAAAACTGGGCTATCGGAAGAGAGGGCAGGCTGCTTGCGCACCTTCCGGGCGATTTGAACTATTTTAAAGAGAAGACGATGGGGCACACGCTGATTATGGGAAGAGCTACGGTAGAATCGCTTCCGAAAAAACAGGCGCTTCCCGGACGAACGACCATCGTGCTGAGCCGCAGCGGCGAAGCGCTGGATTATGGCGAAAATGCCCGCCTCTGTCATTCGCTTGCAGAGGTAAAAGCCCTGTTGGGGGACTTGCATGCGAGCGATGCTTATTGCGCCGGAGGAGCCAGCGTGTACGAACAGCTGTTGCCCTACTGCGACGAAGTGCTGGTAACGGTGATGGAACAGTCGTTTGCGGCGGACCGGTATTTTCCAGATCTGCCGAAGCTGGGCTGGAAGCTGGCAAGCGAGAGCGAACCCTGCGAAGAAAACGGGATTACGTATCGCTTCTGCGTATATCGCAGGCCGTAGAGAGTACGCGGCAGAGCAGGATGCAAAGCTGCAAGTAAAAGCGGATGGACGGTGCCGATAAGAGAAAGGAAATAATCGTGTCAAAAAGAGACAATCCCCGCAGAAAACAGCGGGAGGAAGAAAAGCAGAAAAAGCGCCAGGCGTACAGCGCGGGCGCCGGGGCGGCGCGGGCCCAAAATGGCCGCGGCGGCAGAGCGGAGAGCGGATTGCGCGGCAGCGAAGGCGGCCGGGGAGAGAGCCGATATAACCGGAGCGACCGCCTGAGGCGGGAGTACGCACCGCGAGAGCCGCGTCCGTTAAAAACGCTGCAGGCAGAAGAAGCGCAGCGCCAGAAAACCGCTTCCGGTTTTGTGGAAAACCCCAACCTGATCGCGGGGCGCAATCCGGTGATGGAAGCGGTAAAAAGCGGCCGCACCATCGACAAAATACTGATGCAGAAAGACGGCGAAGGCTCGATCCGGAAAATCGCCTCCCTTGCCCGGGAGCGGGGGCTGCAAATCCAGTATGTAGACCGCATTGCCCTGGACCGCTTGACCGGTGGCCGCAGCCACCAGGGGGTAGCGGCCTTTGTTTCGGCATACAGCTATTGCCAGGTCGAAGATATCCTCCGGCGGGCGCAGGAGCGGGGAGAAGACCCGTTTGTCATCCTGCTGGATGGCATCGAAGACCCTCACAATCTGGGGGCGATCATGCGGACTGCTGACGCCGCTGGCGCGCACGGCATTATCATACCGGCCCGGCGGGCGGTAGGCCTGACGGAAACCGCGGCCAAGGCTTCGGCGGGCGCTATCGAATACGTGCCGGTAGCAAAGGTTTCCAGCATCGCAGCAGCCATCGAACAGCTGCAGGAGCAGGGACTGTGGATTGGCGCCTGCGATATGGACGGGCAGGAATACACGCAGGCGCAGCTTACGGGCCCCATCGGGCTGGTAGTAGGCGGCGAAGGACAGGGCGTTGGACGGCTGGTTCGCCAGCGCTGCGACTTTGTGCTTTCGATTCCCATGGCGGGAAGCATCAGCTCGCTGAACGCTTCCAATGCGGCGGCGATCCTGATGTACGAGGTCGTTCGTCGGCGGCGGAGCGCGCAGGGGGAACTGAAATAAACGACGAAAAAGAGGAAACAGACGACGGGATGAATCAGAAAAACGAAACAGCTGCGTTTGCGGCGGCACTGGAAAAATACGATGCCTTAGATGACGACCAGCTGGTGGAGCTGGCCCGTTCGGGCGATTCGGATGCAGAGGAATATCTGATTCGGAAGTACAAGGATACGGCAAAATCCAGAGCGCACATTTACTTTATGGCCGGCGGGGATAAAGAGGACATCGTGCAGGAGGGAATGATCGGGATTTTCAAGGCGATCCGCAGCTATGCCCCGGACCGCGAGGCTTCGTTTCGCACCTTTGTGGAAATCTGCATCAGCCGCCAGATTATTACAGCGATCAAGCGCGCAAAGCGAATGAAGCACTCGCCGCTGAATACCTCAGTATCGCTGTGGCGGCCCATGTCCGAGGAGGAGAACGGCAATACCCTGGCAGATACCCTGTCCTCCGGCAGCAATTCCGACCCGGAGACCGTGCTCCTTCTGACAGAAATCATTGATTACGTAACGAAAGAGGACAGCAAGGTATTCAGCAAGCTGGAAATGCAGGTGTGGCTGAAATTTATTAGCGGGAAAACCTGCTCGCAGATTGCGGAGGAGATGGGAAAGCCGGTAAAGAGCATCGACAATGCGATTCAGCGCACCAAGAGAAAAATAAATTTATATTTTGGCGGAGGAAATTAAAAAAATCTCTTGACATATTGTGGGTACAACCTATATAATAAACAACGGTATCGCTTTTGATGCCGTTGTTATGGATATGCTGTTGTAGCTCAGCAGGTAGAGCACTTCCTTGGTAAGGAAGAGGTCGGCAGTTCAAGTCTGCTCAACAGCTCCATTCTTTTTTTTCATAGGAAAGAAAATATCGGAAGAGACGCCGCGGGCGCGGCGTTGATGTAGTGACTAAAAGTCTACTTTAGTGAACGAGAGCGCGGAGCGCGGGTAGCTTCGCCAAAGGAGACTTTTTTCATTGGTGTATTTTATTCAAAGCTGTAAATGTGCCGATAGCTTCTGCTTCCCCGCAAAGCTAAAGGCGGAAGAAGGAGTAGTAAAATGGCAAAGGAAAAATTTGAGAGAAACAAACCCCATGTCAATATTGGAACAATCGGCCACGTAGACCACGGCAAGACGACGCTGACGGCAGCGATCACCAAGACCTTGTTTGAGAAATACGGACTGGGCCAGAAGGTAGACTTCGACCAGATCGACAAGGCGCCGGAAGAAAGAGAACGTGGAATTACCATTTCCACCGCTCACGTAGAATACGAGACGCCGAACCGGCACTACGCTCACGTAGACTGCCCGGGACACGCCGACTACGTAAAGAACATGATTACTGGAGCAGCGCAGATGGACGGAGCGATCCTGGTGGTAGCGGCAACGGACGGCCCGATGCCCCAGACCAGAGAGCACATCCTGCTGTCGCGTCAGGTAGGCGTACCCTACATCGTGGTATTCCTGAACAAGTGCGACATGGTAGACGACGAAGAGCTGCTGGACCTGGTAGAAATGGAAGTCAGAGAGCTGTTAGACCAGTATGAATTCCCTGGCGACGATACGCCGATCATCCGCGGTTCTGCGCTGAAGGCGCTGGAAGATCCGAACAGCGAATGGGGAAACAAGATCGTCGAGCTGTTCGAAGAAGTCGACAAGTACATTCCGGAACCGCAGAGAGCGACCGACAAGCCGTTCCTGATGCCCATCGAGGACATCTTCTCCATCACCGGCCGTGGTACAGTAGCGACTGGCCGTGTAGAGAGAGGCGTGCTGAAGGTATCGGACGAAGTCGAAGTCGTAGGACTGACCGAAGAGAAGAGAAAGGTCGTTGTTACGGGAATTGAAATGTTCCGCAAGCTGCTGGATCAGGGCCAGGCCGGAGACAACATCGGAGCGTTGCTGCGCGGTGTACAGAGAAATGAAATCGAAAGAGGACAGGTACTGTCCGCACCGGGAAGCATTCACCCGCACACGAAGTTCCAGTCGGAGGTATACGTACTGAAGAAGGAAGAAGGCGGCCGCCACACCCCGTTCTTCAACGGATACAGACCGCAGTTCTACTTCAGAACGACGGACGTAACGGGAACGATCAAGCTGCCGGAAGGCGTAGAGATGTGCATGCCGGGAGATAACATCCGGATGGAAATCGAGCTGATTACGCCGATTGCTATCGAAGA
>CATJIF010000122.1 GCA_949740445.1 uncultured Peptostreptococcaceae bacterium
ACGTTGCGCCGGTGATCGTCGCGATATCGTTACCGCCTGCCTGAAAGCTCTGCAATTAGTGAGTAATGATGGAGATTCGTAATGATATTGCACCAATGAGCGCAGCGATGTCGTTACCACATATATTGTACTGTGATTTTTCTAATTCGTATGATAATATGAGTGAAAAAGTACAGAAAACCAATGCAATGTCTGAAAAGGACCAGACATTTTTGAAAGCATCCATTATAATAGAAAAAGAGGATGCATCACACGCTGGTGGCCTATAAAAGAAGCTCAGGCACTTGTCTGCGAAGGTGCGGGGGAGCGAATGGAAAAGAAAAATCAATCATAGGAGGGAGTGTGGACACACGATGGATTTGACATTGGAACTAAAAGAGATGCTGTTTCGCAACGGAGCGGATTTGGTGGGCATAGGGGATTTGATGCAGCTGCCCAGCGAGCAGCGTAATGACTTGCCCATTGGAATCAGCATTGCGATTAAATTTCCCAAAGAGATTATCCAGGGCATTTCGGAACTGCCGACGCCGGAGTACAAACAGTGGTACGACGCATTGAACCAGCGGCTGGACGAACTGACAATCCTAGGAGTGGAATTTTTAGAGCAGTACGGTTATCGGGCAGTGGGCAAGAGCAGGGCGCAGGTGGGCGACTATGGCGACGATTGTTTAACACTGCTTCCACACAAAACCGTTGCTACCCGTGCAGGGCTTGGCTGGGTGGGCAAATGCGCGCTGCTGGTAACAGAGCAGTATGGTTCCATGGTGCGGCTATCTTCTATCCTGACCGATGCTCCGCTGACAACGGCAGAGCCGGTCAATCAATCCAGATGCGGAAGCTGTACGGCTTGCCGGGATGCCTGCCCTGCCAAAGCGATTCACGGAACCACGTGGAAACCGGAGTTAGAGCGCAACGCCCTTTTTGATTACCAACAGTGCAGCAAGACGGCACAGGAGCGCGCCATGCAGGGGTTTGGCCAGCGTACCAGCCTGTGTGGAAAATGTATTGAGGTGTGCCCTTACACCAGACGACACATAAATAAAAAATAGATAGAGTATTTCAGAAAAACCGAAGCCAATCGCCACGGTTTTTACATTGACGATCACGCCGCCCCATTCGGACTAGCCGTTAAACACGCGGACAAGATACTTGGAAAGAAAGGGATTGGTGTTTTTGCCAAGGCGGCAACCAGCCAAAGCGTTCCAAAAGGCAGACCCTTCTGGAACGCTTTTTTTGTGCCAATTTTTTTTCGCATCCCTGCCCCTTTATGTGGTGAGCTGGAATTGCAAGGGTATTTTGCCTGAAAGAAACACAATCCAATGGATTCGCCTGTTGTTAAAAAGTGTGCAATACGATATGCAATCGCAATTTATGTTGACAAAAACCGTATCGCTGATATAATACAGTTATAAACTGTATGAATTAAATAATACGGTTGGAGGCGTTTGATGGTTTCTTTTGAAGGATTTGCGATGGATGGCAGCGGCCCCATCTACGGACAGATCGTAACATTTATAAAGCGCGGGGCTGCGGCGCAGAAGATCAGAGACGGCGATGAGATGCCTTCGCGGCGGGTGTTGTCGGCGCTGCTCGGGGTAAATCCCAACACGGTGCAGAAAGCCTATCGAATGCTGGAGGAAGAAGGGCTGATTCAGTCCCGTTCCGGCGCGAAAAGCTTTGTAACGCTGACGGAGGAACAGCGCCAGCGCGTAAGAGCAGAGTTGATTGAAAGCGACGCAAAGGCGGTCGTCAGCGCTATGAAGCAGATGGGACTTTCGAAGGGCGAAGCGCTGTTGCTGATCGACCGTCTGTGGGAGTGCGGCGCAGACGATTGTAAAGAAAGGGCGGTCGAAACGGACTGCGAAGCGACAAAAATGGCTGAAACGGCAGAAACGACAGAAGCCGCCGAAGCAGTAGAAATGAAAGGGGCGACAGGCCGCGTAACGGAAAGCGGCACGGCAGAGAACAGCAGCGCAGTTGAAATGGGATGCACAAAATATCAACATAAGCCGGACAGACTGGAATTGGATGGTCAGATTGGAACCGTCCATACGGGTCGGACTGGCCGCGCAGGCCGGGTTGCACAGGGCCGGGCAAATGAAGCAAATGGAGCAAATGGAGCAGATCGGTCAGACCATATAGGCTGTACAAGTCGGAGAAGTCATGCGAGGCGGGCAAACCGGATATGACAGATAGAGGAATCGGATAACAACAGAGTGTGTCGCACTTGATAAAACAGGCCGGAAGGTGGAGAAAGGAGAACGATGAAAAGCTATATGGCAGCAGGAATGCTGGCAGTGCGGGGATCCATTTATAAAATACTGCTGCTGATCTTAGCGATGGCGGCACTGCAGTCCGGATTATTCTGGACGACGATGCAGCGCGCTGAGGCGGAATTTGCCGAACAGCAGGCGGCGCAGAGCCAGGAGGCGGCATCTGCAGAGGAAGGGCTTATCGAGAGTGCAGGCGACTGGAGGGCCCGGTGGAGCAACGAAGGCTATCCCAGAATAGAGGACATCGTCGAACGCAGCCATATAGAATGGATCTGGATGGCAGCGCTTTTGGGGCTGACGGTAATTTTGGCGCTGAACGGCTGTCAGCTGAGGGGAAGCCGGTTTGAATACACGATGCAGCGGCTGCCCATGCGCCGGGAAGGCGCGGTGCTGTGCTTTGCACTGTGGAATACGCTGGCCGCTCTCATCTTCTGGGGCCTGTCAGCAGCAGCGCTCTGGGTTCTCTGCCAGATGTATCTGGACGCGACCGATCCGCAGTATATCGGGCCGCAGACCGCATTTCTGGCCTTTTACCGAAATCCGTTGCTGCACAGCCTGCTGCCCCTTTCAGATACGGTTTGTTATTTGAGAAACCTGATCCTATTTGCGGGGCTGGGAATTACTACAGCCGCGTTTTCCTTCTGGCAGCGCCAGGGGCGAAGATCACCCGCTGTGTTTTTTATGGGGATAGTGCTTTCCGGCTTTCCCGCATCGACCGGCGAGACGCAGAGAGCCTGGATTCAAATATGCGGTGTGTTAAGCATAGCAGGGGCGTCTCTGTACAATACGCTGACATCCTGCCGCGACGAAGCTGCCGCGGATGACGGTTGCGATTGATGCGGACTGCGTCAGAAAACGGTTATATCAGAAAGAGATTGCATCAGATAAGAAGGCTCAACCAGGTAAAAAGAGCTGCATCATACAAAAATGGAAGACAGAAAACGATCAAAAGAGGAGAGGAGGAACCAGCGATGAAAAAAGAAGCGCAGAGGGGGAAAACGCGGGCGCAGGCCGCGGCATGGATGTCCCGCTGGAGCCCGCCGGGGCTTGACTGGCGGATCGAGCTGTACTGGCTGGGCGGCGGGCTCGTGCTGAGCCTGTTCTACGGCCTGACGTTTTTCGGCGCGTATTTCAACGTGCGAAACGAGCTGTTCCAAAGCGTACACGGCCGGATGCAGCTGATCGGGGGCGCAGTAATGCCGGGATTTTTCATCGTGGCCGACGGATGCCTGCGGGGCTTCTTCGCCCTGGCGGCAGTCATGGCGGCCCTTTCCGGCCTCCGCTACCTCTACTATTTTCAGGGCAGCAAAAGCATTTATCTCATGCGGCGGCTGCCAAAGAGAAACGAGCTGTGGCTTCGATGCGCGGTGCTTCCGGCAGCAGCAGCGCTGCTCAGCCTGTGTGCGGCGGGGATTTTCCTGCTGGTATGCTTTGCGGTCTACATGAACGCAACGCCGGAGGCCTGCCTGGCCGGGGAGCTTTACGAGAGGCTGTGGGGCGCCGGTTCCCTGCAATGAGAGAGGAGATAAGCGATGTTGAACATCAACGGAGTGACAAAAAGCTATGGAAAAAAGACGGCGCTGCAAAAGGTGACGCTGACGCTTTCCCCGGGGGAGATCGTAGGGCTGTTCGGCGAAAACGGCGCGGGAAAGACCACGCTGATGAAATGTATGCTGGGATATCTGCGCTTTCGCGGCAAAATCACGCTGGATGGCGAACTGATTTCGCCAAAGAATATCGGGCGGATGTCCTTTGCCACCTGCGAGCACTCCTTCTTTCCCAATCTCAACCCGGCGGAGCACCGGGAATTTTACCGCATGAATTTTACCAGCTTCCGGGAGAAGCGGTTTTCGGGGCTGATGGAATTTTTTCAGCTTCCCATGAACCGTGCGCTGCGCCAGTTTTCCGTAGGGCAGCAAAATCAGTTCGAGGTGATTTTAGCGTTGTGCCAGGGGGCGGACTACATTCTGATGGACGAACCCTTTGCCGGAAACGACGTGTTCAACCGGGAGGATTTTTATAAAGTGCTGATGGGGATTTTAGAGCCGGAGGAAACCCTGCTGCTCTCGACCCATCTGATCGAAGAAGTGCAGAGCTTCATCGGGCGGGCGGTGCTTTTGCATCGGGGAACCGTGGCCGGCGACGTGAGTGTCGAGGAGCTGGAGGAATCCGGGCGCAGCCTGATGGACTTCGTAAAAGAGACCTATCGCTATCAGGCGGACCGGGTAGGGCGGACGCTGTCCATGCTGACAGAGGAATAGCGACGCGGCAGCGTGCGGAAAGGAGAAGGAATGCGCAGGAGTTTGACGGCGGCCGCCGTACTGTTGCTGTTTGCGGCAGGTCTGTTGCCCTGGTTTCACGGACAGGTAAACGGGGCAAAGGAGGAAATACAAATAGAAGAAGAAATTTTGTATGGCGATGCCGATCAGGTACAGGGGCTTTTGGTGTGCCAGAAAACCTGTTTGCTAGACCATCTGTTCTGGAATACGCAGCTCTTTCCGGGAACGGGCCGGCAGGCGCAGACGGTATTTTCCTATTTTGGAGAAACGCCCCGCATAGAGGGTAGAAGGCTTTCTTCGGACATAGGCATCGCCCCGGTGGGCAGAGATTTTTCGGTGAGCGGGTTGATTGACCTTGCCGAAGAGGAAAAGAATTCCGGCTACGGACAGCTGATAAAGCCGATTGCCGATGTGGCCTTCCGCACAGAGCCGGGGCGCACGCATGCGGAAACTGTATATCTGAAGGAATATTACGACGTCTATCCGCTGGAAATGCAACTGTTTCGCACCTGGCAATATTTTGACAGCATGGAAAGCCTCAGCAGGCTCATCACCGAATATTTTTCTCTGGTCGTGCCGGAGGATTTGAAGATGACGGTGACAGTAACAAAGGACGAAAAAGGGAATATCGTGGAAATCATCGGCCAGGACAGCAGCAATCCGGCAGCATCCGGTACGGAAATCAATTTTGGATACATCGGGGCTGTGGATACCGCCGATGAGGCGGGCGGCTA
>CATJIF010000123.1 GCA_949740445.1 uncultured Peptostreptococcaceae bacterium
AACGACGAACCGGACGAGGGACAGATTGCGCTTAAGATGCCATATCATTATATTCTCGAGATGATCTGCGATTGGTGGTCGTTCAGTTGGAGCAGCGGAAATCCTACTGAAATATTTGAGTGGTATGAAAGGCACCGGGATTATATGCTGCTACACGAAAATACTCGAAAAACGGTCGAAGATATTTTGTCAAGAATAGCCGATAAACTTGACGAAACCGAAGAGTTATGTCATCATGGGATAAAGGGACAGAAATGGGGTGTGCGAAATGGGCCGCCATATCCGCTCGATAGGTCTACTGAAGCCGACACAACAGTGAAAAATGCTATTGAATCTGGCGAAGTTTCCGCAAAGATTAACAGGGAAAAGCAGATGCGTCATACAAAAAGCAATCATCTTCCCGGAAGGAGTTATCTGGATGGTGATTTGGAGTATGCACAGGAGTTGGTAGATAGGCATAGTGGAAAAGGTGAAGCTATTATGGATAGCCATGGAAATTGGACAAATAAAGAAAAATTTGATGATTCTGATATAATAGGCACTCATGTCGATGTATACGGTATGGAAACGAAAACAAATAAAGGAGTCATAGCATATTCAAAGACTGGTACACATGTTTATCCGAGAAAGGAGAGATGACAATTATGAATCTAAGACGTTTAGAAGGAAAAAATATAAGATTAACTGATGTCGACGAAGAAGTATTCGAAGGCTATGTCGGGGACTATGTATTCGCAGAAGATAATGTTCCTAAAGAAGTTGAGGCGATTGTACTTGATTATCCCGTTAGAAAGTCGGACGGATACAAATACAAATACCCTGTAGAGTTTACCGCACCAGAAATTAAGTTAGTCGAAGTTATCGAATGAAAAGAACACGCTAAAGTGTTGTGAATGTTGATATTTTCAGCATTTGCGGCGCTTTTTTATTTCGATAGCTTTACGCCGAAACATTGATTTTTTGACAACATTATGATATGCTTATGCAAAGTTTCAGTAGAAAGGGTGATAAATACGATGCCAGAAATATCTATGTTTGCAGGTATTCGGATAACGATGTATTATTCTGACCATAATCCGCCGCATTTTCATGCAGAATACGCAGGGCATAAGGCACTAGTTGATATTCAGCGCGGATATGTAATAAGTGGTGCGCTACCTTCCCGCCAACTGAAATATGTACTGGCATGGTGTGAGATGCACGCTGACGAATTGATGCAGAACTGGGAGTTAGCAAAAAATGCCCAGCCACTACAAAAAATAAAACCTTTACTATGAAAGGAGCATGAAAAATGAATCTATTCCCAGCGATTGTTCAGGTTGTTCCGGGTAAAGATTATACTGTTTATGCGTATTGTAATGACGGAGCCGTACGGTTAGTTGACATGGCTCCGCTAATACAAAAAGGCGGCGTGTTCGAACCGTTAAAAAATCAGGATTTTTTCAATGAGAAGCTAACGGTTCTAAATGACACGGTTGCATGGGATTTGAAGGGAGATAGAGACGAAACAGCCTGTATTGATATTGATCCCTTCTGGATTTTTGAAACTGCTCCTGTCGTTGACGACCCGTTACGGGATGAAATGGGGGCATAAAGCATGACACTAAAAGCGTCGTGAATGTTGATATTTTCAGCATTTGCGGCGCTTTTTTATTTTGGAAGTCTGCAAATATATGGTATAAAATAGCTCGGATAGTTATAACAGCAAAATCGGGTTATTTTATATGCTTATTTTCGAAAGGAGAAAAGATTATGATTAAAATTGAAAATGTTGAGGTAACAGGTTGGAAACATGCTATTCGTGGGATGAGAAACCCGATGAACAGTTGGGATAAGTCGGATAGCACTTACATCAACGAGAATTGGTGCGATACTAGCTCGCAGTTCGCCCTAGCGGAGGTGTGCGGAGGCAATGCACCGATGATTGGTGATGCAGACTATAATATCATGCTGAGGCTTGCAAAGGCTGGTTCGGTTGAAGGGAAATTCCGCAGGATGATTATTGTGTATGTGGACATAACGGCGCCTCTCTACTGGTGGAAAGAGTTCGATACATATAAGGTGGGGACGGTGGTGAACTCCTGTTCTACGATGCATAAAATCCATGCGAAGGAGTTTACCTTGGATGATTTCTCGCATGAGCATTTGATTGAATTTACGCATTTACCACATCCTGATTTCATGGTGGACCCGTTGGAATATACAATTAGCCATCTGAACACGGCAAGGCTTTTATATTTAGAAACCGGCAAAAAAGAATACTGGTGGCAGATGATACAGCTTCTCCCGAGTTCGTATAACCAGAAACGAACCGTTATGTTGAACTATGAGGTTTTGGCTAACATCTGCATAAACCGCCGTAACCATAAACTGGATGAGTGGCGGGAACTTTGCCAGTGGATTGAAGGGCTGCCGTACAGTGATATTATTACCTGTAATGTTTGGGAAACGTGTTGACACATGATAATACAGTCGTTATTTTGAACGTAAATACAACATATGATGCGCATAATACACGCATAATATATTGACTGACGGGATGAAGAAGCGTATACTATTCTCGAAAGGAGTGTTGTAAATGGCAAAAGTGTCAACCAATATCACTATCGATGCTGATGTAAAGGCGAAAGCGCAAGAATTATTTTCGGACTTGGGTCTTGACCTATCTACGGCTATAAACATATTTTTAAGACAGGCTATCAGGGAAAACGCGCTTCCTTTCAATGTTTATAGGGAGGTTCCGAATGCGGACACTATCGCGGCAATGAAGGAGGTCGAAGAAATCAAACGCCACCCTGAAAACTACAAAAGATATCATTCTTTCAACGACGCGCTGAAAGAGGTGTTATCCGATGCTTGATATTGTTATGTCCAACCGCTTTAAGAAGGATTTGAAACTTGCTATAAAGCGTGGATACAGAATTGAATTGTTGGAAGATGTAGTTAATTGTCTTGCGGCAAGAAAAACATTGGACGCGAAGCACCGGGATCACGTTTTAACAGGTGATTACGGCGGGGATCGAGAATGTCATATCACGCCAGATTGGCTTTTGATATATCAAATTGAAAATGATGAACTTTACCTGCTGTTGTTAAGAACAGGTACACACAGTGATTTATTTTAGAAGTATGAAGAAGAGCTGAGATTTCATCTTGGCTCTTTTTTATTTTTGTAAAAAAGTAGTAGGAGGATTTTTATGGACGTGAACAAATACCAGAAGGCTGCACTACGGACAGCTAACCACGGCATTGTTGATAAGGTAGATGTACTTACCGAGGGGGTTATGGGATTGAGTGGCGAAGCGGGAGAGTGTATCGACTTGCTCAAAAAGCATATATTTCAAGGCCATGTGTTTGACAGTGAGCGTTTTGCCGAAGAACTTGGGGATGTGGCGTGGTATCTGGCGATAAGCGCAAATGCAATCGGATATAACTTGGAAACAGTGCTGCAAATGAACATTGACAAACTGCGGAAGCGGTATCCGGACGGTTTCGATATCAAGCGCAGCGTTAATCGGGATGAGGAGAACGATTCTGAATTTAGGGGGTAAAGATTATGCAGATTAAAAAAGCTGGGAAGAAGATTATTGGAGCAGAGTTGACAGCAGCTGAGAAGAAGGCTATGGACATAGAAATCCGCAGGCAACTTGCTGAATACGAACACAGACATGAAATAGAGATTGATGCCATGATTCTCTGGGTGCTGCATGAGAAATTTGGCTTCGGTCATAAAAGGCTCAGACAGTTTTTTGATGCTTTCAATTCCTCGATGAAAGAATTGCGAGAAATGTATGGAAACAATGATGTTGATATTGCCTGGATTTGTGTTGACAAACTCAAGGAATACGGCGTCGATGTCGAGGCGTGGAGGGAGGAGAAACCCAAATGCAGTTGAAAAATAACAGTAACTTGTACGGACGATGTTCAGCCCTGTTATATCTAACCTAGAATAGAAATAAGGCTATATTTGGCAATAAATATGGTCGAATTTAATCGAATTTCTCTGCCCACTTTTCATTTCAAAAGTGGGCTTTTGCCCGTTTTTAAGTGGGTTTTTATATTTTTTAGGGTATTTTCTTGGGGTGATTTTCGGGTTTTTAGAGCAATTTTACCCGTTTTTATGCCCACTTGCCCACTTTGCGCCCACTTTTTTTCGCAAAAGTGGGCAGAAAAAACCCAGTAAAATCAAGGGTTTCAGAGCAAAAAGCCCACTTACCCACTTTTTTTATGTAACTAAATGCGATAAAAAGTTTATTATTATATATAAGTTCACAGAAAAAAGTGGGCAAGTGGGCATAAACATGAAAAAGGAGGTTGAAAATGAATAAAATTACTTGGAATGATATTTACGATGAATTTCGCAAGAAGTTTCCTAAAAGGTCTAAGGCAGCCGTTCGATATGCTCCGTACGGGTATATGTCCATCATGGTATATTTTTCGGATGGTTCGAAAATGGTTTACGATTCAATGGCGGGTCGAGGAAGGCTGATTGCCGGATAAATACCACGAATCTCCACAAAATGTTGAGATTGTCGTGGACTTTATGAAATGTCCTTCCAATTTCCCAGAATTTATGATATACTAAAATTGCCACACAACTTAATACTCGTTTTAATCAGGGAATCGCTTTGTTAAAAAGCGTGTTCTCTCTTTTCTTGTATCCTTGGTTAAGGCGAGAGTTGTGTGGCAGCAATGAGAGACTTCGCTTTTTCGGTGCGTCTCTTGTTGGGACGCACTTTTTATTTTGTCGATTACGGAGGACTGGAGGAGAACGCGATATGATAGAGAAGGCTATCGGAGTTGTGGTTCCGGCTTTAGAGAAACAAGCATCAAAAGTTGTCAATACGGTGCATGACCAAGTGAATAAGGCAATCGAAGAACAAAGGAGACTTGCTGTTGTGCCAGACTTATGCGTTAAGGGATATCCATTGACGTTAGAACAGGCAACGGAACAACTCGCCGGTTGTGGATTGAACGCTACACTTGTGATGGCGTCTGTAAAAGACGCAAACCCGAAATACAGAAACTGTTTCGCTTCTCAGGTGATTGGATCGCATCCAAAACCCAATCAGAAGGTTGAGCCTGGTACATACGTCAAAGTAAAATATATCACTCAGGAAGTTATCGATGAAAGTCGGAGATTGTTCGAGAAAGCCCAAAAAGAAAAAGAACAAAAACAGTATGACAGAAGCGAGAAACTATCCGAGCAAAAAGAAAAGGCGAAGCAGGCAGCAACCAGCGCAATCGGCACTGCCAAGAAGATGGTGGACAAAATCCCGCCTATACCCCGCAAAAAGAAGCGTATTGATGACGAACAACTTTTTTCCAAGAATTGAGCTCCGTAACTGGGGCTCTTTTCTTTTGCACTTTTTTTGCTTCGCGAAAAATACATACCCTTTTATGAAGAGAGAGGCAAAATATGCATTTTAGAATTGTCAATCTCTTTTGTGTTTTTGATATTTTTCAAAGGAGGCTCATAACTTATGCTCGAAAGCGATTTTCAGGCAAAGCTGATTCGCGAACTGAAAACGATGTTCGCTGGTTGTATCGTTATGAAGAATGACGCAAGTTATATTCAGGGGATTCCGGACTTGCTTGTGCTTTACAATGATAAATGGGCTGCCTTGGAATGCAAAAAGAATGCGAAAGCAAAAAAGCGGCCAAACCAAGAATATTATGTCGGGCTGATGAATGAGATGTCATTTTCGAGATTCATCTGTCCGGAAAACAAGGAGGAAGTGTTACATGAACTTCAACAAGCATTTGAAATTTGAAGGGCAGCACGCCTTTCTTGGCGCAAGCAGATACCACTGGATAAATTATGATGCGGAAAAGGTCGCGGAAACGTACTCGCGATTTCTGTCTATCCAAAAAGGAACTGTCTTGCATGAATTTGCAGCACAGTGTATCCGGTTGGGACAGAAACTTCCAAAGTCGCAGAAAACATTGAATATGTATGTGAACGATGCCATTGGTTATAAAATGACCCCTGAACAGATTTTGTTCTATTCGGAAAATTGTTTTGGTTCTGCCGATGCTATTTCATTCCGAAATGGAATGCTCAGGATACATGATTTGAAAACCGGTTTTACGCCGGCGCACTTGGAGCAGCTTGAAATTTACGCAGCTCTTTTTTGTTTAGAGTATAATGTGAAACCTGGTGATATTGAGATAGAGCTTCGTATCTATCAAAACAATGAAATCATTGTACATACGCCAACTGCCGAGGACATTGTTCCAATCATTGATAAGATCATTACGTTTGACAAAATCATAAGTAAAATTAAAGAACAGGAGGGCTAAACCATGCATCCCATTGCAGAAGATATTTTGATGCATTACGGTATGCCAAGACGTTCTGGGCGTTATCCTTGGGGGTCCGGCGATAACCCTTACCAGCACAGCGGCGATTTTCTCAGCAGGGTCAACGAATTGAAGAAACAGGGGCTTAGCGAAACTGAGATTGCAAGAACAATGGGGCTTTCTACAACGCAGCTTCGTGTTCAGAAATCCCTTGCAAACAGCGAAAGACGTTCGCTGGAAGTGGCAACTGCAAAGAGCCTGCGAGAAAAAGGTTACAGCTTAAATGAGATTGCTGAAAAAATGGGTTATGCGAATGATTCTTCTGTACGGTCGCTTTTGAACACAAATACGGAAGCCCGTATGAACCAAGCCAAAAAGACTGCTGATTTCCTGAGAAAACAAATCAACGAAAAAGGCATGATTGATGTCGGTACGGGAGTAGAACGGGAATTGGGCGTTTCCAGAGAAAAGCTTGGCGAAGCCCTGGAAATCCTGAAGATGGAAGGCTATCCGGTTTATGGCGGAGGCGTTCCGCAAGTTACGAATAAAGGGAAACAGACAAATATCAAAGTGATTTGTCCGCCTGGCACGGAGCACAAAGAGATATATAACTTCGAGAAGGTTCATTCTGTAACGGATTATATTTCATATGACGGGGGCGATACATTCAAAAAGGCTTTCGTTTACCCAGCCAGTATGGATTCGGGAAGGCTGAAAATCCGTTATGCCGAAGATGGCGGTATCCATAAAGACGGCGTTATTGAACTGCGCAGAGGCGTTGAAGATTTGTCGTTAGGAAAATCCCATTATGCACAGGTCAGAATCCTTGTTGACGGAAACCGCTATCTGAAGGGAATGGCAGTATATTCTGACGATATGCCCGAAGGTATTGATGTTATATTTAACACAAACAAAAAAGCAGGGACACCAACAGCCGATGTTCTGAAAAAGATTTCGAGTGACCCTGATAATCCGTTTGGCTCGCTCATCAAAGAACATGGTGGGCAAAGCTATTACATCGATAAAAACGGTAAAGAAAAGCTATCGCTAATAAATAAGCGAGCGGAAGAAGGAGACTGGAATGATTGGAGCGATCATCTTCCATCACAGTTTCTATCGAAACAAAGCATGACCCTGATTAAAAAGCAGTTAGGATTGGCGGCGGCTGATAAGCAATCTGAGTTTGACGAGATTTGTTCGCTTACAAATCCCACTGTTAAGAAGGCATTGCTGAAATCCTTTTCAGATGACTGCGATGCGGCTGCGGTTCATTTGAAAGCGGCTGCTCTGCCAAGGCAGAAGTATCAGGTTATACTGCCGCTCACATCTATCAAAGACAACGAAGTATATGCTCCCAATTACAATAATGGAGAGAAAGTCGCTCTGATTCGCTATCCACATGGAGGAACTTTTGAAATCCCGATTCTGACAGTGAATAATAAACAGAAGGAAGGACGCAAGGTTCTTGGCGATACTCCTGCTGATGCCATCGGTATCAACTCTAAAGTAGCGGAGCGTTTGTCAGGTGCGGACTTTGACGGCGATACTGTCATGGTAATACCATGTAATTCTTCAAGCAGCAAGGTGAAGATTACATCTACTCCGCCTTTGAAGGGGCTGGAAGGCTTCGATCCTAAGCTGGAATATGGTGGAAAACCAGAGGGCACATTCAAACCAATGCGGAATACCCAAACTGAAATGGGTAAGATTTCTAATTTGATTACGGATATGACTCTAAAGGGTGCTCCACAGGATGAGATTGCAAGAGCAGTGCGCCATAGCATGGTTGTTATTGATGCGGAAAAACATGGTCTCGATTACAAACAAAGCGAAGCAGATAATGGCATAGCTTCTCTGAAAAAGAAGTATCAGAGAACTGTCGGTGATGACGGAAAATACCATGAGGGTGCCGCCACCCTAATTTCGCGTGCAAAATCTGAAACCCCAGTCCTTAAGCGGAAAGGAAGCCCAATCATCGATAAGGAAACAGGCGAGATGTACTATAAGCAGGTTCGCGAGGAGTATACCGACCGGTATGGTAAGACAATAGTTCGGACTCAGGCAAGTACCAAGATGGCAGAGACCAAAGACGCTAGGGCTTTATCATCCGGTACCCCTCAAGAGGAAGCCTATGCGGACTATGCCAATAAAATGAAATCGCTGGCAAATCAGGCTCGCAAGGAGATGGTAAGCACTGGCAAGATAGCCTACTCGTCCTCGGCAAAGGCTACATACCAGCATGAGGTTGACTCTCTTATGGCAAAACTGAATGTTGCGCTTAAGAACGCTCCTCGTGAAAGACAGGCTCAGCTTATGGCAAACACGGTTGTCAATGCCAAGAAACAGCAAAATCCCGATATGACATCTGGAGAAAAGAAGAAAATCAGCCAACAGGCGCTTACGTCTGCACGCATAACAGTTGGAGCGAAAAGAGAGCCCATCAAACTGACAGATCGTGAATGGGAAGCGATACAGGCTGGCGCTATCAGCGAAAACAAACTTACTCAAATTCTCAATCACGTTGACATCGATGACGTTCGGAAACGTGCTACGCCTCGTGCAACAAAAGAACTTAGTTCTGCAAAACAAAACAGGATTTCGTCTATGAAAGCATCTGGTTACAATACTGCTGAAATAGCGAAAGCACTTGGTGTGTCGGCATCAACAGTATCTAAGTATTTGAATGGAAAGGAGTCTGACAGTTAAAATGGCAAGTAGATGTGCATTAACAACATTTGACAATCCTTATAACCCATTCGAGCAGTTCAACTCTTGGTTTCTGTTCGATGAGGATAAAGGCTATCATAGCTGCGCGTATCTGGCTAGGATCGCACGAACTTCCGACCAGCTTTCTGAAGAAGAGAACGATCTGGAAATAGAACGTGCGATTGATGAAATCATTAAATACGATTTTCGCAACATATACAAGAAGGAAAAACTTCAAACGCCGGTAAACATTTAAGGAAGCTGAAGATTTGAGATTGTTTTTCCTTCTTTTTTACATGCTGTTCAACCACACTCTGGTTGCAAGAGCAAAGGACATAGGGGGGTGTCGCAAAATCAGCACCCCCTCCCTTATCGCGGCGGTCTTCGAAAATTCTCCGGAGGTGATATTTTCGAGAAGTTTTATATTTACACGGCATTTGAAAGAGCCTGCAAAGCTGGCTGTTATGGTTTTTCATCTTCTTTCGGCCGTAGCAGTCGTTGTCTTAGCTTTGCAGGCTCTTTCAAATGCCGTAAAAGTGGTGCAAAAAGATATTTATTCTATACAAAAACCGAGTGGAAGGAGGTCGGTAGGGATGAGAAAGTCAAAAGAAGTCGAAACATCCAATTCGCAGAAAAAGATGCGGCCGGCTTTGACTCCGGAAGCTCACGAAAACCAGATGATTTCATTGGCAATGGATCTGGTAGAAACGAGGCTACGGGAAGGGACGGCGACCTCTCAGGAAACGGTACACTTTTTAAGGCTCGCCTCGAGCAAAGCACGCATCGAAAAAGAGATTTTAGAGAAACAGAAAGATTTGATCGCAGCTAAGACAGAATCGCTGCAAGCGGCTAAGCGGATAGAGGAGCTTTACACAAACGCTCTGGATGCGATGCGTAGTTATAGCGGGCATGGAGGCTCGGATGATGAGTATTAAAACATATTCCGAGCTGTCGAAGCTGAAAACTTTCGAGGAGCGTTACCGATATTTGAGGTTGAGTGGAACAGTCGGAGAAGATACTTTCGGATTTGACCGATTTCTTAATCAGGCATTTTACAGGTCTAGAGACTGGAAATCTATTCGGGACTTTGTGATTGTCCGGGATAATGGTCGGGATCTAGGTATGGAAGGATACGAGATTTTTGGAAAAATTTACATCCATCATATGAACCCGATTACCCAGTTGGACATCCAGTGTCGAAGCGAGTTTCTGCTAAATCCGGAATACCTGATTACTACAACACACACAACACATAATGCAATCCACTATGGCGATGAAACTTTGCTGGTGCAGATTCCGCTTGAACGCACACCAAATGATACATGCCCGTGGAAGAAGTGAGAGGGGGTGATCCATTGGAAAGCATATTAACGTCAATAAAAAAGCAGCTCGGGATAACAGAGGACTATGAAGCCTTTGACTTGGATGTTATCACGGCAATCAATTCAGTTTTCATGACATTAAACCAAATCGGGGTAGGTACACCTAAACCGTTCTCTATCAAAGATAAAACCGCAGTGTGGTCAGATTTTATAGGCACCGAAGACTATGAAGCCGTAAAAAGCTATGTCTATCTAAAAACCAGATTGCTATTTGACCCTCCGCAATCATCTTCAGTCATTGATGCGATGGAGAGGATGGCCAGCGAGTATGAATGGCGGCTGAATATTGCGGCTGAGTCTTAGGGATAACAATTCTTCCATAATAAAGAAACTGAGGTGAAAATTCAAAATGAGCGAAATTTATCATCATGGCATTAAGGGTCAGAAATGGGGCGTCCGTCGCTTCCAGAACGCCGATGGTACCCGTACATCTGCCGGCAAAAGACGCGCCAGACAAAATGATGCCGGTTCTATGAGCGATGAGGAACTTAATTCCAGAGTTCGGAGAATGAACATGGAAAAGCAGTACAACAAGCTTTCGAAAGAAAGGGCAAATTCAAAAGTAGAAGATACAAAACGTTTACTCGATGCGACTTCCGCAACGGTTAAACAGGCCAAAAAACTGAATCAGGAATCTATCGATGCCTCTCGAAAAAGAGAAACGCTTGATCTCAGTAAAATGACTGACAAACAGCTTCGCGACCGTATCAACCGTGCGAATTTGGAACGCCAGTACAACGATATGTTTGCCCGTGAAACGGTATCGATTTCCAAAGGGCAAAGGTATGTATCCAAAGCATTAGATGTCGGCGGCGATGTACTGGCTATTGGAAGTTCGGCTTTGGCAATCGCGGTAGCAATCAAGGAGCTGAGCAAGTAGGTGAAAATAATATGGGATTATCGAACACTGCGGTTCCCAAGTATTACGGTATGTTTCGGGATGCTGTACTGAGCGGGGAAATTCCGGTATGTCGGGAAATAGATTTGGAGATGAACCGTGTCGACCAGCTTATTGCATGTCCCGATTATTACTACGATGACCAAGCTGTTGAGGGCTTTATCAAATACTGCGAGAACGAGTTGACTTTGACAGACGGTTCCAATCTGCATCTTCTTGATACATTCAAGCTATGGGCGGAGCAAGTTTTCGGATGGTACGAATTTATCGAAAGAAGCGTTTACGAGCCGTTTGCCGATGGGTATGGCGGCCGATATGTAAACAAAATTTTGAAAAGGCGCCTTGTCAATAAGCAGTATTTGATTGTAGCCAGAGGCGCGGCAAAGTCAATGTATGCGTCTTGTATCCAAAGCTATTTTCTGAATGTGGACATGACTACTACTCACCAAATCACAACCGCCCCAACCATGAAGCAGGCGGAGGAAGTCATTTCTCCTATCAAAACATCTATCTTGAGGGCAAGAGGGCCTTTCTTTAAGTTTCTTACAGAGGGATCCCTGCAAAACACAACCGGTTCGAAGCTGGACAGGACAAAACTGGCGTCCACGAAAAAGGGGATTGAGAACTTTTTCAATGGGTCGCTACTGGAAATCCGCCCGATGAGCATTGATAAGCTCCAAGGGCTCCGTACTAAGGTTGCAACTGTTGACGAGTGGCTTTCTGGCGACATACGCGAAGATGTTGTCGGGGCAATCGAGCAAGGCGCGTCTAAAGTGGACGATTACCTGATCGTTTCGATGAGTTCCGAAGGTACTGTGAGGAATGGTTCCGGCGATACAATCAAAATGGAGTTGATGGACATACTCAAAGGCGAGTATTTTGCACCAAACATCTCTATCTGGTGGTATAAGCTGGATTCTATTGATGAAGTAGGGGAGCCTGAAATGTGGCTGAAAGCAAATCCTAATCTTGGAAAGACTGTTAGCTACGACACTTACCAGCGAGATGTTGAGAGAGCCGAAAAGGCTCCGGCCGCTAGAAACGATATTTTGGCAAAACGTTTCGGCATACCGATGGAGGGTTATACATATTACTTCAGCTATGAGGAAACATTGCCCCATCGAAGAAGAAGCTACCACGGAATGCCGTGTGCATTGGGAGGCGACCTTTCACAAGGAGATGATTTCTGTGCATTCACATTCTTGTTTCCATTGTCAAATGGAGCGTTTGGAATTAAAACCAGAAACTATATCACATCTTTAACCATGACGCACCTGCCTACTGCTATGCGTATGAAGTACGACGAATTTTTGGCTGAGGGCAGTCTTGTAGTCTTGGAAGGCACTGTGTTGGACATGATCGAAGTGTATGAGGATTTGGATAGGCACATAGCAGAATGCGAGTATGACGTGCGCTGCTTCGGCTATGATCCTTACAATGCGCGGGAGTTTGTCGAACGCTGGGCAGCTGAAAATGGGCCTTTCGGTATTGAAAAGGTGATACAGGGAGCAAAAACCGAATCCGTTCCTCTGGGAGAGCTGAAGAAACTTTCCGAGGAACGGATGCTTTTATTTGATGAAGAACTCATGACTTTCGCCATGGGAAACTGTATAACGCTTGAGGATACCAACGGCAACCGTAAACTTTGGAAAAGGCGGCATGAACAAAAAATCGACGCTGTTGCGGCTATGATGGATGCATATGTCGCCTATAAACGGAATAGGGAGGCTTTTGAGTAAGAACAGCGTAGGCATATGAAAGAAGAAAATACGAAAAGAGGGATGAAAAAGGGAGTTTTAACGCAACTCCCTTTTGTTGTTATTGCTCCAAAAGACTATGTATAAAAACTTTTCCCTGCTCAATGTAATAAGGACATATTTCACTGAGAGGACAATGCAGCATGTGAAGCAAAGTTGCCGTACCATAAATACGCCGGCCGTTCTTGTTGACGTAGCCAATGGTTTCGAGCGTTTTTATTAGTCTGGAATCTATCACAAAAACACCTCCCTCTTTTCGTATTTTCTTCTTTCGTTACTACGATTCTATCACGCATTACTGCGATTATCAAGAAAAACACAGGCGATTAAAAAAGAAAGGGTGAATTTCAAAATGGAAGTATCGGTTGGTTCCCGGCTGAAACATGCTTGGAACGCTTTTTTCAACAGAGATCCAACGGTTTATTACAGAAACATTGGTACCAGCTACGGCAGCAGGCCCGATAGACCGCGATTAACCAGAGGAAATGAGCGATCGATCGTTACATCGGTTTATAACCGTATTGCTATGGATGCGGCTGCTATAAATATCCAACATGTCCGGTTAGACGATAATGGGCGATTTTTGTCTACAATCGAATCTGGGTTAAACAACTGCCTTACATTGGAGGCCAATGTAGACCAGACAGGTCGAGCGTTTATTCAAGATGTCGTTGTTTCTATGCTTGACGAAGGCTGCGTGGCCATCATTCCGGTAGATACAACAGATAATCCAGAGGTGACAGGCTCTTATGACATTGAAACCATGCGGACTGGTAAAATTTTGGAATGGTATCCGCAGCATATCAAAGTAAGGGTTTACAATGACCGTACCGGGCAAAAAGAGGACATCATTATTCAAAAGAATGCTGCTGCCATCATTGAAAATCCGCTGTATGCGGTTGTCAATGAGCCAAGCTCGACAATGCAGCGTTTGATTCGGAAGCTGAACCTTTTGGATGCGATTGATGAGCAAAGCGGTTCCGGGAAATTGGATTTGATTATCCAATTACCGTATGTTGTAAAAACGGAGATGAGCCGACGACGGGCAGAGCAACGCCGCAAAGACATCGAAGACCAGCTTGCCGGTTCTAAGTATGGTATCGCATATGCGGACGGTTCGGAAAAAATCACACAGTTAAATCGTGCGGTAGAAAACAACTTAATGGCTCAGATTGAGTATCTAACGAGTATGCTATACAGCCAGTTGGGGATCACTCAGAGTATTTTGGATGGAACTGCCGACGATAAGACTATGTTGAATTACCATAACCGTACAATCGAGCCTATTTTATCGGCAATCGTTGACGAGATGAAGCGGAAATTCCTTACCAAAACGGCACGGTCGCAGATGCAGTCAATTTGGTTCTTCCAAGACCCGTTCAAACTCGTTCCCGTTTCTGAAATTTCAGAAATTGCGGACAAGTTTACCCGCAATGAAATTATGACCTCAAATGAAATCAGGCAGGTAATCGGAATGAAACCTTCCGAAGACCCGAAGGCAGATGAACTGAGGAATAAGAATTTGAGCGCGCCGACAGGAGGGGAAACGAGCGATGCTGAAGAAACCGAGGTGAAATTTCAAAATGAGTGAAATATACCACCATGGTATTAGAGGGCAGAAATGGGGCGTGCGAAATGGGCCGCCGTATCCTCTTGGCGGAGGCGATTATTCGCAATCTGAAAAGAAAGCTATTCGCAAACGAAGGCTTTCACGAAATAGCATCTACAACAATAAACATGTTGATGAGGTTTTAAGAAAAGATAAAACAACATTAACCACCCTATCTTATGACCGCAATCGCACAAGTAATACTGATATGTTTTACGCAACTCATGGTGTTTTAGACAGACATCAGTATAATGCGTTATTTAACAAAAAAATTCCGCAGACAATATATGACCAGAACGGTGTAAATATCGGTACAGGGCATTATATGAAATACCGGATTGATAATGCAATCAAAAGCGATATTAAGGTTGCTAGTGAAGATTCTGGAGCAGAAGTTTTTCGAAATCTGTATAAAAAAAGACCGAGATTTTTACAATTTTGTTACTGATGAAAAACGAATGCAAAGTTATTTTGTTAGTGAAAAATACAAATTTAAGGGATACAGAGAGGCGAGGGACGTTCTCTAAAAAATGAAAAGTGACAACTATACGCCGTCAGAGGACGATTTACAAAAGGTATATCGATTGTTTAACTACGTCATTCCATATGATGGAAATGGTGATGCCAGAAAAGGGAGCGATGTTTATACGCAGAGAACTAAATTTTTCTATGCCTGCAAAAAAGCTGGCTATGGTGCAGTTCTTGACACAAACGATGCTATTTATGGCGGATTTAAGGCTAAGTCCCCCGTAATTGTATTCGATATGGAACAGATTATTCCTAAAGATGTTTACCGAACTAACGTTAACGATCAAAGAATTTCGCAGTTAGCGTTAGTAGGAAGAAAGGCTTTAGGGTTATAGGAAAGGAGAATCCAAATGAAGTATGATTTTAGTGGCTGGGCCACGAGAAACAACCTTCGTTGTTCCGATGGACGTACCATCATGAAAGATGCGTTCAAAGACAGCGATGGGCACACGGTTCCGTTGGTGTGGAACCATCGGCACAATGAGCCGTTTAATGTCCTTGGACATGCAATGCTGGAAAACCGTGCTGACGGTGTCTATGCGTATTGTACATTTAACGATACCGATGCCGGGCGCAACGCAAAGATGCTGGTGGAGCACGGCGACGTTTCAGCACTTTCCATTTATGCAAACCGTTTGAAGCAGCAGGGGGCAAATGTCCTGCATGGCGCTATCCGCGAAGTAAGCCTTGTGCTTGCAGGCGCAAATCCGGGGGCGTATATCGATTCGGTAATGTTACATGGAGATGATCTAGACGAGGAGGTCATTATCTACACCGGCGAAGGTATTTCCTTGTGCCATTCCGATAGCAGCGCAAAAAAAGAAGAGAATAAAAAACCATCAGAAAACAGTGCCGAAGCCGATGATGAGGAAACGGTCGGCGACGTATTCAATACACTCACCGAAAAGCAGAAAAATGTGGTATATGCCTTGATTGGGCAGGCACTTGGCGCTGATGAAGATGAGGATGAGGATGAAGAAGGAGGAAAAGAGGGTATGAAACATAACGTATTCGACAACGACGACCGCCAGACAGATAGCGTTCTGAGCCATTCTGATATGGAGAATATTGTCAGTATGGCAAAAAGCAGCAGCGTGGGCAGCCTCCAGAGCGCGATCAGTATTTTTGCTGAGGATAACGCTCTGGCACACGGGATTGATGAAATCGAGTCGCTGTTCCCGGAGTTTAAGGATGTCCGTCCCGGCGCGCCTGAACTGATCCAGCGGGATCAGGGCTGGGTAACAACAGTAATGCAGAAGACACATAAAAGCCCTATCAGCCGTATCCGTACCCGTCAGGCTGATGTCCGTGGCACTGACCTTAGGGCGTCCGGCTACCAGAAGGGCAAAAAGAAAAATGTTCCCGGCAACATCAAACTGCTGAAAAGGACGACCGACCCGCAGACAATTTACCGTAAAGACGCGCTGCATCGCGATGACATTATCGATATTACCGATTTCGATGTTGTCGAATATCAGTACGGCGTGATGCGGCAGAACCTCAACGAAGAAATCGCAACCGCTATTATGATCGGCGATGGCAGGGATGAAGGCGATGAAGCAAAAATCTTCGAGGAGCACGTTCGTTCCATCTGGAATGACGATGACCTGTATACCATCCATGCGGACGTTGACATTGAATCAGCAAGGAGAGAACTTCAGGGCAGCAATACCAATGCGAATTTCGGCGAAAACTACATCTATGCGGAAGCAATCATCACAACGGCACTGTATTCCCGCGAACAGTACAAAGGCAGCGGCACGCCGGATTTCTACTGCACGCCTCATTTGCTCAATGTTATGCTGCTTGCCCGCGACCTGAATGGCCGCCGCATTTACGATTCTAAAGCAGACCTTGCGGCTGCACTGAATGTCGGGGCAATTTACACGGCGGAACAGTTCGAGGGCAAGATCAGGACGACGAAGGACAACAAAAAGAAGAAGCTGCTTGGCATCTTCGTAAACCTTGCCGACTACCAGATCGGCTCCACAAAGGGTGGCGAAATCACCAGATTCAACCAGTTTGACATTGATTTCAATCAGGAGAAGTATCTGATTGAAACCAGAATTTCCGGCGCTCTCACGAGGATTTATTCCGCAATCGCGCTTGAGGAAGCGGTTGTTTCTTCTGGGAGCGGCACAACACCTACAAATCCGTCAGGCTCTACAACAGACCAGTCCGAAAACGAAGAATAAATCACAACTAGCAGGTGAATTTCAAAATGGCAAAATTTTTTGGAACTATCGGCTATGGCGAAACAAAGGAAACTAGGCCGGGGATATGGGAGGAGCAGATTATCGAACGTGAATATTTCGGGGATGTGCTCCAGAACAACAGGCGGCTGGAATCCGGAGCCTATTTGAACGACAACCTGAATATCAGTAATCGGATCAGCATTGTGGCAGACCCGTTCGCCTATGAAAATTTTCACGCAATGCGGTATGTCACATGGATGGGAACGAAATGGAAGGTAACCAACATCGAGGTTTTGCATCCGCGCATGATTCTGACGATAGGGGGTGTATTCAATGAGCAGCCGGGAGAAATTACATAATACTTTGGTTGAAATCTTTGGGTTGCGCCATGTATATTTCCAGCCGCCGGAAACGATAAAGATGGTTTATCCCTGCATTGTTTATATGCTGGATCATATGGATACGAGGTATGCGGATGATAAACCATATTTGCACCGAAAACGGTACAGTGTAACTATCATTGATAAAGACCCAGACTCAGCATTGCCAGATAAAATCAAATGCCTGCCGTTGTGCAGATTTAACCGTTTTTATACCTCGGCAAATCTGAACCACTGGGTCTTTACTTTATATTTTTGAAGGAGGAACGTTTTATGAGCAAACTTATCTGGGATAAAATCGGTGAACGTCTGTATGAAACCGGTATCAGCCACGGCGTGCTTTACCCGGTACAGAGCAACGGCAAATACGGCAAGGGCGTCGCTTGGAACGGTCTGATTTCCGTGAGCGAAAGCCCGTCCGGAGCAGAAACAACTCCGCAGTGGGCAGATAACATCAAGTACCTCAACCTTATGTCTGTCGAAGAATTTGGGGCGACGGTTGAGGCATTTACATATCCTGACGAATTTGCGGAATGTGACGGCTCTGCGGAAGTTGCGCAGGGTGTCTTTGCCGGGCAGCAGAGCCGCAAAATGTTCGGTCTTTGTTATCAGACAATTTTAGGCAATGACGTAGAGGAAGATGATTACGGCTATCGCCTGCATCTGATTTACGGCGCAAAAGCGGCTCCTTCCGAAAAAGGGTATTCTACCAAGAGCGACAGCCCTGAGGCGATTACCCTTTCTTGGGAGCTCAGCACTACGCCGGTCGACATTACGAAAACGGTGAACGGCAAGAAAGTGAAGCCGACTGCGTGCATTACGATTGATTCGACTAAAGTCGACCCTGAAAAACTGGCGGCGTTGGAGGAAATCCTGTACGGCAAAGATGCAACTACCGAAGACGGTGCGGATGGCGTTGATCCTCGCCTGCCGCTGCCGGATGAAGTTATCGAGCTGATGGGGATGGCAGCCTGATATTTACAACTGACATAGAGCGGTTTCGGGAAATCCGACCGCTCTTTTTTATTTGAAAGGAGAACACAACTATGCTGAAAAAGACGATTACCTATACTGATTACAACGGCGTCGAGAGGACGGAGGATTTCTATTTCAACCTGAACGAGTCCGAAATTACAGAAATGCAGTACGGTTTCGAAGGCGGGCTTGCCCAAATGCTTATGAAGATTATAAATGCACAGGATGCGCCGGCCATCATCAGGGTCATGAAAGAGATTGTACTGAAATCTTATGGCGAAAAAAGCCCGGATGGAAAAAGGTTTATCAAGTCCAAAGAGCTTTCCGAGGCTTTTTCTCAGACCGAGGCTTACAACCAGCTCTATATGGAGTTGGCAACGGATGATAAAAAGGGCGCGGATTTTGTAAACGCAATTATTCCGAAAACGACGGCTCAAAAAGTACGGGACGAGCTGGACGACACACTGAAAGAAATTTCCGCCCAGTAACAGGATGATTGTTTGCAGAACGGAGGGCAAAAATGCTTCGGATTACGATACCCGCTGTTGAGCTATGGGACGAACAGAAGCAGGAATTTAGCATGGCGAAGGCGGTGCACCTGCAATTAGAGCATTCCCTTGTGTCTATTTCAAAATGGGAATCTAAGTGGTGCAAACCGTTTCTGCTTAGCGGGGATAAGCCTATTGCGGAAACACTTGATTATGTAAGATGTATGACGTTAACCCAAAATGTTCCGGACGATGTGTATAACCGCCTTACAAACGCCAATATCCAGCAAATTGTCAGCTATATCGATGCTCCAATGACAGCTATTCGTTTTTCCGGAAAGAAAGAAGGAAAGCACCCAAATGAGCAAATAACCGCGGAAACGATTTACTATCGCATGATTACTCTGGGCATCCCGTTTGAGTGCCAAAAATGGCATCTGAATCGCTTGCTTGCGCTGATTGATGTCTGCGTAACAAAGAGCGAACCTCCGAAAAAGATGAGCAAGCGGGAGCTTATGAAACGAAATGCGGCTTTGAATGCAGCACGCAGAAAGAAATTAAACTCGAAAGGGTGATATAATGGGTGCAAGAACAAGCCGGAATAATAAACGCACTTTTACAAAGCGGGCTGTGAAGGTAATCCTCTTTATCGCTTTATTGGATTTACAATTTTCATATATGCTGGCTTTTTTGGGGCGTGAACAGATTGCTGAATCTTTATCGAGCGATATTACGCAGGTGATTATCGGAACAATTTTAGGATATTTGGCTAAAGCGTTCTTCGAAACCAGGGAAGAAGAAAGGCTGAAAGCTAAGAAAGGACTTGATGAAAATGAAAACGTTAATTGAAAACTGGTACGTCATTATTGCGTTGCTGGCAGTTTGTGGATTGGCTGGATGTACAGCATACCGCTTTTTTAAGCTGCCATCTGCATCGCAGATTCTTAAGGTAAAAGAGTGGCTTCTGTGGGCGGTCACAAACGCAGAAAAGGAGTTGGGTGGCGGCACGGGCAAACTGAAGTTGCGGCAGGTGTATGATTTGTTTGTGCAGCGGTTCCCGGCCGTGGCAATGGCGGTTTCTTTTGATACGTTCAGCCAGTGGGTGGATGACGCACTGACAGAGATGCGGAAAATGCTGGTAGAAAATAAAGCGGCAGCAGAACTTGTAGGAGGAATTCATACATGCTGAAAATCAATGTCTTAACGGCGGACAAGCGGAATTTTGGCGTAAAGCGGAATCTGTCCGATATCGAGTATCTGGTGATACATTATACTGGCAATGACGGTGATACGGCAGAAGCAAACGCAAGATATTTTCAAAAACACATTGTAGAAGCTTCTGCACATTTCTTCGTAGATGACGATGGCGTCGTACAAAGTGTGCCGGAAAACTTTGTGGCATGGGCAGTTGGCGGTAAAAAATACCCTTCCTGCACAAAAAGTGGCGGTGGGAAATGGTACGGGAAGTGTACAAATAACAACAGCGTTTCCGTAGAGCTTTGCGACACGAAGCGTAACGGAAAGTATGATTTTTCAGAAAAGACACTGGATAACGCAGTAGATTTGTGCCGGAACCTGATGAAAAAGCATTGTATTCCGGTTGAAAACATAATTCGCCACTTTGATGTGGTCGGGAAAATCTGCCCGGCGCCTTTCGTAGAGGATGTTCGGGCATGGAAACGCTTCAAAGAAAGGTTGGCGGATGAAGTGGTAGAAAAAGACAAAATCATCATCAATGGGAAGGAATTTCAAGCGGATATGATTCGTAAAGATGGATTTACCTTCGTAAAGACGAGGGATTTGGCACAGGCGGGCGGTATTGATGTCAGTAGCCAAGGCAGAACGCCGGTCATTTGTACGAATGTAGGATAAGAGGTAGAGTTGCATGATTTCTTTCACACAAAAAGGTGACTTTTCTAAACTCACAAGATTTTTGAAAAAAACAAAGGACGTTGCGCATAACAGCGCGTTGGAAAAATATGCCCAAGAAGGAGTTGAAGCGCTATCGGCTGCTACGCCTGTTCAATCTGGCGAAACCGCAAATTCGTGGTATTACGAGATTGAACGGAAGAAAGGAGCGGTTTCGATTGCGTTTTGCAATTCGAATATTCAAAATGGAGTGCCCATAGCGGTTATCCTGCAATACGGGCATGGGACCAGAAACGGCGGCTGGGTACAGGGGCGAGATTATATCAATCCTGCTATCCAGCCTGTTTTTGATAAAATCGCGGAAGCAGCGTGGAGAGAGGTAGCGGGAGGAAAGTAGCAGGAATTAACAGAAGACGCATCTGAAAGGAAAGGAAAAAGAGGAAACTGATTGCCGCAGCTTCCTCTTTAAGGGAATTACATATTGGAGCATAAGTATTTTTCAACAAATGCTCGACCGGCTTCAATTTTGCATAACAGAACATCTTTGGCGGGACGATCCATCAGACGCAGGAAATGAAGCAGCGCGGCAGTACCGTATATTCGATACCCGTTTGGGCCAATACAGCCGAATTTTTCAATCTTTTCGACAAGTATTTTATCCATTTTCCCAACTCCTTTCCTTTCAGATGCGTCTTCTTTCTAACATAACCTTAACACAATATACAGAGTTAAGCAAGTATTTTTACTACATGATATTGATTATTTCATGGAAGGAGGTTGCTGAGATGTGAGTACAACGGTTGACGAAAGAGTTCTCCAAATGCGGTTCGATAATCGGCAGTTCGAATCGAACATCCATACATCGCTAAACTCACTTCAACAGCTTGAACGGAGCCTCAACTTAACGGGGGCAACAAAAGGGCTTGAAAATATAGGCGAAGCAGCTAAAAACTGTAATGTATCCAGTCTGGGAAATGCCGTAGAAGCAGTTGGGGTAAAGTTTTCGGCTTTGCAGGTTATGGCGGTAACGGCCCTTGCAAACATTACAAACACGGCGATAAATACCGGAAAAAAGATTGTCAATGCTTTGGCCATAGACCCGATCCGAACCGGTTTTCAGGAATATGAAACACAGATTAACGCTGTTCAGACAATTTTAGCAAATACCTCCAGTAAAGGTACTACGCTGAATCAGGTCAATAAGGCGCTTGATGAGTTGAACCATTATGCGGATATGACTATCTACAACTTTACCGAGATGACCCGAAACATTGGGACATTCACAGCGGCAGGCGTAGACTTGGATACATCCGTATCGGCAATTAAGGGCATCGCAAATTTGGCGGCGGTTTCAGGTTCGACTTCGCAGCAGGCTTCGACTGCAATGTACCAGCTTTCGCAGGCATTGGCAGCCGGCACCGTAAAGCTTCAAGACTGGAACTCCGTGGTAAACGCCGGAATGGGCGGTCAGGTCTTTCAGGATTCGTTGAAGGAAACAGCTAGGGTACACGGCATTGCGATTGACAAGATGATCGAGAGCGAGGGTTCGTTCCGTGAAACATTGAGCAAAGGCTGGCTGACATCTGAAATATTGACAGAAACCTTAGCGAAATTTACGGGTGACTTAAATGAAGACCAGCTTCGTACGATGGGCTATGCAGATGAACAAATTGCTTCAATTATCAAAATGGGGCAGACCGCAAATGACGCCGCGACAAAGGTAAAGACCTTTACGCAGCTGTTTGATACGCTGGAAGAAGCGGCACAGTCAGGCTGGACGCAAAGCTGGGAGATTATCGTTGGCGACTTTGAGGAAGCCAAAGAATTTCTGACTGAAATCAGTGATACATTTGGTGGGCTGATCAACGCTTCTTCTGATGCCCGTAACGCTGTTTTATCGAAAGGTCTTAGCTCCGGATGGAAGCAATTTTTGGAGGAAGGCATCGGCGATGAGGAGGGTTACAAAGAAGCCGTAATTTCTGTGGCAAAAGAGCATGGTATTGCTGTGGATAAGATGATTGAGGATGCCGGTTCATTTGAAAAATCTTTGAAGCAGGGCTGGCTAACGTCGGACATCCTATCAGAGTCCCTTGCAAAACTGACCGATAAGACACGGGGGCTATCCGACGAGGAACTAAAAGCGCTTGGTTATACCAGAGAGCAGGTGACTGCGCTGGAGGAACTTGAGCTTTCTGTTCAAAATGGAACTGTTTCTTTGGAGGAATTTGCCGACAAAATGTCGATGGCATCCGGACGTGAAAATCTGATAGATGCACTCCGAAACGCTTTTGAGGGTGTCGTCAGTGTTGTAACTCCTGTAAAAGAAGCATTTCGGGAAATCTTCCCGCCCATAACTGGGGAGCAGCTGTATACGCTCACCGAGAAGATTAAAGAACTGACTTCCCGTTTCAAAGTGAGCGGTGACACTGCCGAAAATCTGAAAAATACATTTAAGGGCGTATTTGCGATGGTAGACATCGTAAAACAGGGCTTTTTAGCCGCTTTCAATGCTGTTCTGCCATTATCAGATGGGCTGACCAGCCTCGCAAGCGGCTTTTTAAGTGTTACCGGGACAATCGGCAGCTGGGTTGTCAAACTGGATGAAGCGATCAAAGGAAGTTGCATCCTGAATGGGATTGTGCAAACCACTGCTGGTTTTCTTGGCGGATTGATACAGTTTGCAAAGAATGCTTTTGTTTTCCCCGGGCTGGAATCGTTCCACGTGCTTTTGGACAGGCTTCGCGAACGGATGTCGCAGATACAGCAGACAGCCGGAGGGTTAAAAGCTGCGTTAACGAGCGCTATGGCTGGATTTGGCTCGACAGCATCGGGAAATAGCTTTATACAAGGATTTCAAACCCTATTCCAAGGTGTAAAAGCCATTGCTGATGGCATCGTGAATGTCGTTTCGAGCTTAACCGATAAGGTTTCAGAAAAACTTGCCAGCATCAACTTTAGTGGTTTGGTCGATATGATTGGCAGTCTATCACTTGGCGGGATTGCAGTCGCGGTAGCGAAATTCCTGAGCAACCTCACAAAACCGTTGGAAGATATTGACGGGCTTTTGGATGGAGTTACCGGGATTCTTGACGGCGTAAGAGGCTGTTTCGAAGCATACCAAACACAGCTGAAAGCCGGGGCGCTGCTGAAAATTGCCGGTGCTATCGCGATTTTGGCAGGCTCCATCGTCGTCATTTCATTGATTGACAGTGCAAAACTTGCGGGAGCCACTGCTGCAATATCTGTCTTATTCGCCGATTTAATGGCGTCGATGGCCATATTTGCCAGAATCAGCGGAGACTTAAAGGGCGTATTAAAAAGTTGCGCCGCTATGGTAACAATGTCTACGGCTGTTTTGATCATGGCATCCGCTTTGAAGAAAATTGGCGATTTGGATATGTCCCATATAACATCGGCGCTGCTTGGCCTAAGCGTAATATCCGGCATTATGGTAGAAACAGCAAAAATTCTCGGAAGCGAAGAAAACACTGTCATCAAAGGTGCAGGGAGTATGGTTATATTTGCTGCTGCAATGAGAGTGCTGGCTTCGGTATGCAAAAGCCTAGCCGAATTGGAATGGGAACAGCTGAAGATTGGCTTGACTGGTGTCGGAGCCCTTATGGCTGAAATGGCTTTGTTCCTCAAGTTTGCGAATACCGAAAGTAATCTTGCGCCAACTGCTGCGGGTATGATATTGCTGGCGGGAGCGATGAAAATACTTGCATCGGCTTGTAAAGATTTCGGACAGATGCAGATTGAAGAAATCGGAAAAGGTCTTGCCGGAATAGGCGGTTTGCTTCTGGAAATTGCAGCTTTTGCAAAGCTGACCGGAAATACGAAGATTGCCCTTTCCAGCGGCGTTGCCCTGATAACGATTAGCGCGGCTATGAAGATATTTGCGTCGGCCGTTCAGGATATGTCCCACATGGATCTGGAAGGTCTTGGCCGGGGATTGCTCGGCATGGCCGGGGCATTAGCTTCCGTCACGCTGGCTTTGAATTTCATGCCCGCTAATACGATTGGCATAGGAACTGGCCTGATTGCCGTATCTGCGGCACTTTTGGTGATGGCGAAAGCTCTCGGCAGTATGGGTAAAATGTCGTGGGACGAAATGGCGCGAGGGCTGATTGCTTTAGCGGGCGCAATGACTATTTTGGCGGTCGGGCTGAATGCAATGAGCGGTGCAATGGTCGGCTCGGCGGCACTGCTGGTAGCGACCGCTGCATTAGGCGCGTTTTTGCCGGTACTGGCTTTGCTTGGCGCAATGCCTGTTTCGGCAATGGTAAAAAGTCTATTGCTTTTAGCAGGGACATTTACTGTTTTAGGCGCTGCTGCTGTCATATTAACACCGTTGGCGCCCGCAATACTGGCGCTGACAGCGTCGTTATTGGCCTTTGGTACTGGCGTTACTCTCGTTGGAGCAGGCGTAACGTTGCTGGGTACAGGGATCGCTCTTTTGGCGGCTTCGCTAGCTGCCGTTGCTGCATCTGGTACGGCGGCATTCGTAGCGCTGGCAAACGGATTGCAGGTATTGGCTGAATCGCTTCTGAATATTATCCCGGTGCTTGCGGTTTCCCTTAAAGATGCGCTTCTTGCCATTGTGGATATGCTTGTGCAGGCGGCTCCAGCAATCGTAGAAGGCGCTTTGGTGATATTGACCGCTGTTTGCGAGAGTATTGCGGAATATGCGCCCAAAATTGCGGAGGCAGCTCTACTGTTGTTATATGCTCTGCTTGAGGCGATCTTCTCTCATATATATGAGATTACAGATCTTGTCGTTGCTATTCTAACTGCCTTCCTGACTGCGGTTTCCGACAACATCGAACCGGTTGTTATGGCTGGTGTAACGCTTATCATCAGCTTTGTTGATGCGCTTGCAAATACAATCCGGGAGAAAACACCGGAATTGTTGCAAGCGGTTGAAAATCTCATGAGCGCATTGATCGAAGCTGTGCTGACTGCGTTACAGACATTGCTTGGAAACATTCCGGTTGTAGGGGAAAAGATAGATGGCGCGTTGGAAACTGTAAAACAGGATGTACGCGATACGTTTGGCGTCGAGGAAATGCGGCAGATTGGCAGTGACGCAGCGCAGGGTATTGCAGATGGCATAAGCAGTCAAAATGAAAATCTGAACGCATCCGGCAAAGGGCTTGCCGAATCAGCAAAAGCAGGCGCTTCAAGCGGGATAAGTGAGTTTATCGACATCGGCAAGAATTTCGGGAAATCATTCTCGGATTCCTTGAACGAAAGCCGGGGAGAGGCAAAAACATCAGGCGAAGCCGTTTCGGGAGCTGGCTCTGAGGAAATTGAGAACAAAGTCGGCGATTACGAGGAGGCCGGCATTCATTCCGGGGAAGGCTTCGTACAGGGCATCAAGAGTAAAGTCAGCGATGCCAGCAGGGCAGGTTCAGAGCTTGGCTCTGCGGCACTATCGGCTACTCAAAATGTACTGGATACACATTCGCCATCCAAAGAGTACGAAGAAATCGGTAAAAATGTAGATGAGGGCTTTGCAATCGGCATTGAGAAAAATGCGGATATGGCTGAAAATGCGGCGAATGAATTAGGCATAAAAGCAATCAAGCCTGTGGAGAAGGCCGCTCAGGATGTAAACGTCATTATCGAGAATATGCCGTTTGGCACGGACATTCTTGAGGTATATCTGAAGAAATATGAAGGCGTTGCATCTGCGCACAAAGCGTCCAAAGCCAGTGTAGAAGCCGCGTCAAAAGCAATCCTCCAATATGGCCAAACGCTTTATGAGGAAAGCGAGCAGTATAAAAAAGACACTGAAACTTTGGAGAAACACCGCGAAGAACTTGAGAAACTGAAAGAAACCCGCAAAAGCCTGGAAGCTGACATTGCGAAGGGCGGTACAAAGGACAAAAATGTTAAGAGTCTTACTTCTGATTTGAAGAAAAACGAAGAAGATATCAAGAAGATGAATGAGCAGATTGCTCAGGATTTCAAAGATTCGGCTCAGCATGTAGCTGATATTTATAATGATCTGAAGGCTTCTATATCTGATTCGGTCAAAGGCTTCATTGACCCTCTAAAAATCAGCCTGGATACACAAGTGGATTTATTTACCGCTTTCGGCGAGGATACAGAAACAACCAAAGAAGAAATCCTTGCAAACATGGATTCTCAGATTAAAGGCGTAACCAAGTGGAATCAGGAATTAGATAAGCTTGCGGAGAAGGGCGTTGCAACCGGCCTTTTGGAGAAACTCCGCGAAATGGGGCCTCAGTCCGCTGGATATGTTCATGCGTTTATGACGATGACGACGGGCGAGATTGAGAAAGCCAATGATGCTTTCCGAACTACTACGGAAATGACAGCCGACACGCTGATTACAGGTTTTACGGATTCCATGAATAAGGTTCAGGAATGGTCCAAAAATCTTTCTGAGCTGAGCAAACGCGGTTTGAATCAGGGTGTTATAGAGGCACTTGGTAATATGGGCGTGTCTGGTGCGGAATACGTGAATGCTTTTTTGTCTATGTCTGGCGAGCAGATGGACGAATTCAATTCGAAATATGCCGAATACCTGTCTTTGCCCGATAATGTTTCCAACGAAATCATCTCGACTTTTGCCGAAGCAGGGAAGGGTGCTTCCACCGAATTCAATAAAAACTTGTTGGGACTTACAAATCCAGAGAGCGAACCGAATCAGGAAGTGAATGCGAATACTGTTGCGATCGGCGAAGGCGTTGATCAGGGCGTCATTGTTGGTATGGAAAATAAGCGGGAAGAAGTTCAGAGCCAGGCTAAAAAAGTCAGTGAATCCGGAGAAGAAGGTTTGACAACGCATTTGAACAGGCGTAATGGTTCAAGCATTGGGTCCGATGTTTGTAAAGGCTTGATACAGGGACTTGCGGCAGGTAAGAGCGGCGTAATCAACGAAGCTGTAAGTGTGGCGATTGCGGCTTATAAGGCGGCGAAAGCAGCACTTGATATCGAATCGCCATCGAAGAAATTTGCTGAGCTTGGTATGTATTCTGACATTGGCTTTGCCAAGGGACTTTCTTTGTATGCGTATCGGGTGTCTGATGCCTCCGAAGGTGTTGCTGAAAGTGCTCTAAAAGGGTTGAGCAATTCCATCGGAAGAATTTCAACTATGGTGACGGACGGCATGGATACCGAGCCGGTCATCAGACCTGTCATAGACTTATCGAACATTGAGGAAGGTGCTGGGCTGATAAGTGATTTGTTAAACCCCAATTCAGGAATAAGGCTGGCAAATGTAGAACAGCGTTTGTCTGGGGTTTATGGAAGAACAAAATCGGAGGATTCTGGCGTTTCCGAAGCTCAAAACAATACGCAAGTTCAAAAGTTTGAATTTACACAAAACAACTACTCGCCAAAAGCGTTGTCGAGAACGGAAATTTACAGGCAGACGAGAAATCAGTTATCCATATTAAAGGGGGCAGTTTATACATGATTAGGTCAGTAACGGTTACAAACTATCTTGGTCGTTCCCTAAAACTTGAACTCGCCCAGCCTGAGAAATCCGGTTTTATCATAAAAGAAATAACCGGTCTTGGTCCGGCAACGGCAAACATAAACGTTACAGAGCTGTCTACGAATGATGGAGGATTGTTCAATTCGGCGCGGGTTGAGATGAGAAACATCGTGATGAAACTGGAATTTCTGGCGATGCCAACGGTCGAGGATGTCCGTCAGCAGTCATATCAGTATTTCCCACTGAAACGAAAAGTTACTCTGAGGGTAGAAACAGATAACCGAATATCTGAAATTGATGGTTATGTTGAATCTAACGAACCTGATATTTTCAGCAAGAACGAGTCAACGAAAATCTCTATCGTATGTCCTGACCCATATTTCAAATCTACCAATTTCCATCAGACAGTATTTTATGGTGTAGATTCGCTGTTTGAATTTCCATTTTCCAACGAA
>CATJIF010000124.1 GCA_949740445.1 uncultured Peptostreptococcaceae bacterium
AATACGCATAATTACACTCCTTCGTTTTTGTTTGCATATTGCTTTGGTTTTGTTGGAACTGGCTTCCGCATTCCTTCGCGGCCGCTTCGCTCCTTCTTAATGTTGCACCGACGCATTTCCGCCCATCTGGCCAGACTGTTTGGAAACGTCCTGCGCTTGTTTTATTGCAACGGCCCGTGCACGAGCCGCTGAAATCTGTGATAATCTCCTTGTGGTTTCCTGCCTGCAAGCGCTTCTTACGTCGCAGAACAAATGCCTCTTGCTAACGCAAGGTTTGTTATACGGTAAGGCTTTCCTGCGCCATGCCGCACGTTCGCACAGGGACGGCGTTTTCTCGTGCATCCGGAGTTTTTTCTCGCACCCCAGAGTCGTTTCTCCTGAGAAGTGCGTTTTTCTCCTGCGCGGCAGGTTGTTTTGGCAGCATGCCCTCCGCGCTGCTGTCTGCACCGTCCAGCTTTGCCAGGCGCTTCAGCTGCATTTTCAGCAGCTGGATTTCCTTTTGCAGCTCGGACATCGCATAATCTGCTGTGCTGCTATCTGTTTTTTCTGCTGCAACCGCTTCTGCCGCAATTATTTCGGTTTGCTTCTTTTGTCCTGCCAGGGCTTCCATATGGTCCAGGCTTTGCTGCATGTTCTGCAAAGCGGCTGCCTTCTGTGTTTGCAGTCTGGCCGCCTGTATCCGCTTTTCTTCCACGAGCCTCAGGCGTTTGGCATCCCGCTTCTTTTCCGCGGGCGTTTTTGAACGCTGGTCGCGGAGGCCGTCAGGCCTCTGTTCGCCGCTGCGCTCTGCCACAGCGCCGCGCAAGACAGGAATCTCCTTGGGTGCTTTTACTGCGACGGAAAAAGCAGAACCGGATTGTTGGAAAATCTGGATGGCGATGTCGTCTCCGATGGTGAGATATTCTCCTGATTTTAATTGCAGAGACAACATATCTGCTCCTCCTTTCTATCAACGTGCTGCATTGTGGCATCAGAATAGCCTGTTTCAATCATTGCGACGAAAATTGTCGCTTTGCTCAAACCTGCTGTTTCTAAGAAGCCCTCTGTGCAATGGCTGTTCGAAAACCCCTCAGCCATTTGATAAGGTATACTTTTCCAAACGGTCAAAAGGAGAATTTGAGAGATAAGAAATTGAGGCAAAAGAGAAAAAAAGATGGAGAAGCTGCTTAAGTTTTTAAAAAGGG
>CATJIF010000125.1 GCA_949740445.1 uncultured Peptostreptococcaceae bacterium
CTGTCCTCGCTGATTGCAGGCTACTGGCTGCGATACCAGCAGAAGAAAGACGACAGCATTTTTATGGAGCTGACAAAATAGCGGTCGAAAGAAACGGGGCAAAGGGATAGCCGGGCTCTGCGGAAAGCCGCAGAAGCGGGCAACACAGGCATAGGGCAGCGCAAATCTATATTTGTGCGCTGCATCTCATCAGGAGGCAAGACAGATATGAAAAAGTATATTTTAACCACAGGGCCGGCGCTGGGCAGCGAGGTTGCGCTGCGCCGGGTTCACAGCAGCAAAAATATCTACCGCATTAACGGCGCGCACGGAACGGTTTCTGACATCGAAACGGGCATCCGGAACATCCGCAGCCAGATTCCCGGCGCAAGCATTTTGCTGGACCTGCCGGGAAACAAGGTGCGCACAGCTAATATTTCCGTGGGCATTGAACTGAAAAAGGGCGAGCCCTTCGCGCTTGCGGCAGCGCAGTTTAACTATCCGGAATTTTATCGCCACCTGAAGCCGGGCATGACTGCCTGGGCCAACGACAGTGTGTTCGAATTTGAGGTGCTGTCTGCGGACAGCGATAAAATCACGTTTCGTTCCAAGTCGGATGGTGTGCTGATTAACAACAAAGGCGTGCACGTGCGTGGCATTCACAAGGAGATCCCGTTTCTGTTTGAAAAAGACCGGCAGCTAATCGAACTGGCGAATCAATATAAGTTAGACTATGTGGGGCTATCGTTTGTCCGGACGCCGGAAAACGTAAAAGAAGCGCAGGCGCTGATCGGCGAGGGAACGCAGATTATTTCCAAGATAGAAACCATCGACGCGGTGGAGCATCTCAATGAGATCCTGCCGCTGGTAAATTATGTTTTAGTGGACCGGGGAGATTTGTCTACCGATATCGGCATCGAAAAAATTCCCAGATTTCAGAAATATATTGTAGAAAAGGCGCTGTATTTCGATGTCAAGGTGTTTTTAGCCACGCAGGTGCTGAAAAACATGGAAACAAAGCCCATCCCTACCATCGGCGAGGTGGAAGCACTGTACGAAATTATGAAATCTGGCGTATACGGTGTGCAGATGTCAGAGGAAACGGCGGTCGGCCGCTATGTAGAGGAATGCGTTCGCCTGCTGGAACAGATGGATCAGGAGGTGTTAGCAGAAACGATACGGATGTAAATAGAACATCTTTCGCTAAACAGGCAGCGGCGCTCTCGAACAAGGAGAGTGCCGCTGTTTTTTTATACAGGGATATGCTGTTTAAGGATGCATTGGCTATGCTGTCTCGCTTATGGCGCGCAAGCGCGCTACAATCGCTTCCCGGTATTGCGCATGGTGCGGCATGCCACCGCCCAATCCGCCGCGCTTTGGCAACTGGAGTTTGAGAAAGCTGCCATCCTTTAATGTAATCGAGCAGTTGATAGCGCCCATTATGGCGTTTTCAACCGCACAGCGCTGGATCGCTGCCATGGGAAAACAGGTGCCCACATCCTCTGCGACTGTTTTTCTAATATCCGGAATATGGTAAAATTTGTTTAAGTATTTGCGTTCTTCGCATTCGACAACGATTAAATACTGCTCGGTGATACCGATATACACATCAAACCGAGATGTTTTTTTCTCATTGATTTGAAGCGTAATGCCATGCACACCTGCAGAAACTGTTTCGCCTTCCGGCATGCAGCTCTTAAATACCTGCATCATATTGCCTTCGTCAAAAATGCCGGACATACATTAGACCTCCCTCAAAGAATTTTAATATGCGACTTTAATTTTAGCATACATATTCAATGGGTTCAAGCAATATGGAAGTGCGTATTTTATGTAACGAAATCGCTCAAAAAAACAGGAAATAACGCGATTAAAAACGGAAAATCGTGCTAACAAAGGGGGAACACACATGAATTGGAATATAATGAACAGAAAGGATTTGCGATATGAGCAGAAACACTCATAGAACAACTTGAAATTTAAGGCAATCTATGCTAACATAAATTTCAAGGAGCGTTGAAAGAAGAGGGGGCTTTATGCAGGTAAGGGCAGATCTACATACGCACAGCACCGCTTCCGATGGACAGTATGCGCCAGCGGAGCTGGTACAGTTGGCAAAGAAACGTGCAGTACAGGTGCTGGCACTGACGGATCACGACACAATAGCCGGATTGGAAGAAGCGATTTGTGCCGGAGAAGAGATGGACTTGCAGGTATTGCGGGGGATCGAGCTGAGCGCAAAGGAAAACCGGGGCCTGCATATTTTGGGCTACTGTTTCGATTGCGAAACCCCTGCGCTTTTGGACCTTTGCGAAAAGTTGAGAGAAGGCAGGGAAGAACGTAAATACCGGCTGATTGATTTTCTGCGCGAAAAGGGAGCAATACTTTCGCTGGATGAGGTAGAGGAAATAGCCGGCGGCGATATTATTGCCCGTCCGCATTTTGCACAGGCTCTGGTTCGCAGAGGATATGTAGCGACTGTGCGCGAAGCGTTTGACCGCTACCTCGATACAGAGGAGTATCAGCGCATCGAGCGGTTTAAGCCTTCAGCCTGCGCCTGTGTAGAGGCGATATGCGGGGCTGGCGGAAAGGCGGCGCTGGCGCATCCGTATCAGTTAAAGTTATCGGATGAGCGCGTAGAGACAATCGTAAAAGAATTGGCCGGCTGCGGTTTGGCGGCGATAGAGTGCTATTATCCTGAGCACACGCCGGCGCAGACAAAGTTTTATCTCCATTTAGCAGAAAAATATGGGTTACATGTCACTGGCGGAAGCGACTTCCATGGAGAGAGGATAAAGCCCGACACAGCGATAGCGACTTTACCCCTGCACCTGGACTGGCTGTTATAGTTAAAAAATCGCTAAAAATTGAGCACTGTATAGGCATCCTGCGAAATCTGGCGGGCTGACAAAAGAGAGAAGACAACACAGAAGCAAAGTAGAAGCAACAACATAAAGCGACAGTGTGAATGCGGACAAAACAGGCAAAGAAAGCAAAAATTTTATAAAAGCAAATGCAGTAAGTGTTGTAGTAAATATGCCTAACACCGCTAAATCTTGCGGGGAATTTCTTTGATTTACAGTATTTTCATGTACATAACACAAAGAATAAAAATTTTTTCTGTTGCAAAGTAGATGGAAAGAGAGTAATATAGAAAACGAAGACCCCATAGGAGATTATAGCGAAAAATGTCAATGAAATCGATAGAGAGAAGGCGATACGATTGCGCATTAGTTCTGCATTTTCAGCATATCTTTTTCAAAGATAGTATTCATGACAAGAACGGCGCGAAGTTCTCCTTTTATTTTTACTGTTTTTGTAGTAGCGCTATTATCGAAGGGATAGGCAGCAGGTGTTGAGGGTGGTTACAGCAGACCGTATTTTGTCGTATGAGAAATGCAGCATCAAGTGTGATGAGGAGCAGAGAAAATACAGCAGAATGCATGCGGATTAAAAATTGTATACCGATAAACAAATGTGCATAAAAAATATGCGAAAAACATTGGTGTTATTTGAATAAAAATACATAAATTGAGCTTGTACACCTGAATGTAAAACGAAGATATAGAAGAAGATGCTGCACGAGCGAGCATTCGAGATCGAATGGCAGTTGGAAAGTAAAGCGTATAAAACAAGAGAAGGGTACATGTAAAAGAGAGGAATTATATGAATATCTTAGGAAGCAATAATTTGCGCATGATGGAACGATCGCTGGAGTTTCTCTGGGCGAAGCAGACGGCTATTCTGGATAACATTTCTAACGTAGAAACTCCGAATTATAAAGCCAAGCTCGTTACCTTTGAAGAACACTTGCAACAGCAAATAGAAAGCGCGCAGCGTTCCACCCGGCCACAGGCAGCGATTCGCGATGCGATTGCGCAGGCCGAATGGACAGTAACAGAGCCGCAGGAAGTAACCCGCATGGATGAAAACGGCGTAAATCTTACAGAGCAGAGCGTGGAGATGGTGCGCACCGCATATCAGCTGCAATACGCATATCAGGCAATTTCCAGCGATTTGGCAGTGTTGCGCACCGCGATCAGAGGATAGAAATAGAGAAGTCGCAGGAGGGAAGAGCCTCTGCTTGCTTCAGTCAGGAGGAAAATTATGGCGTTTCTCAGTTCGATGAACATCGTGGGTTCTGGTTTGACCGCGCAGCAGCTGCGTCTCGATGTGATTTCAGAAAATATTACGAATATAAATACAACGCGCACGGAACAGGGGGGCGCGTATCGCAGAAAGATGGTCGTGTTCGAAGCCGAGGGAGGCAAAAATAGTTTCCGCCAGGCCATGGCGCAGGCGGCAAGTGGACTCGCCTCCAATCGAGGTAACGAAATGTCGGGAGGGGTTCGCGTAACCGAAATCGTAGAAGATCCTTCGGATCTGCCCATCATTTACGACCCTACACATCCAGATGCCGACGAAGAAGGATATCTGGAGATGCCAAATGTAACGTTAGTAAAAGAAATTACCGACGCTATGGCGGCCAGCCAAGCCTACACTGCGAATATCACCGCTTACAACGCGCTGAAAAGCGTATTGTCGAAAGGGCTTGAAGTTGGGAAATAGAGGCAATTTTGTAAAAAATAACAAATAAAAAAGAGAAATTGAATCCAGAAAAATAAAAAATGAGTGGAATAAAAGTGCTCATATTCATATAAAAGTTAGCGGAACAAAAAAGAGTCAGTTAGCAGATATAGAGGAATTAGTTAAAGTAAGGAGAGAGAAACATGATTGGTGCTGGTGGGATTACGCCTTTATGGAACGAAATGCCTTTACAGGCGAGGGAAAAAACAAATGAAAAAGAAGAGACTTCCTCAACGCCTTTCGACAGCATATTCAGAAGCGCGATTGATGCGGTAAAAGAAGCGGATGCGGAAAAAGTAGAAGCGGAATACCTGCTGGCGACCGGGCAGCTCGATCATCCTGCTGCGGTACAGATTGCTTCGACAAAGGTCGAACTTTCGGTGGAGCTTCTGGTTCAGTTGAGAAATAAAGCTCTTGACACATATAGCGAGCTGATGCGGATCAGTCTGTAGTCATGCCTTGACAAGGCTGTGCGGAGGTAAGCATTCGTGGATCAGAAAATAAAAGAAATATTAGCAAAAATAAAGGCGTTTTTTGTCAATATGAGCCAAAAAACGCGGCGCCTGTTAATCATTGCCGGAATTGTACTCCTTATTGCGATTATAGGGATAGTGATTTTTGTCAGCAACAGGCCCTATACGGTGTTGTTTACTGGCATGACCGCAGAAGATATGAGCTCAGTCGTATCGTATTTAGAAGGGGCGGGCATTACAGATTATCAAGTCCAGGGCAACGATACCATATTGGTTCCGGAGAAACAGGAAGCCTCGCTGAAGATGAAGCTTCTTATGGAGGGCTATCCGACATCCGGATTTGGCTATTCCCGATATTTGGATAATATCAACTCTCTTGCGACCGAATCTGACCGGAGGATGCTGTATCTGTACGATTTGCAGGATCGGCTGGGAGCGGTTGTCCGTTGCTTCGACGGTGTAAAGGATGCCAAAGTAACCATCGCTCAGGGCGAGGATAACAGCTACGTGTTGCAAAGGGACAACGTGCTCGAGGCATCGGCATCGGTCATCGTTATCATGGAGGGTTCGCAGCGGCTTTCAACGCAGCAGGCGGATGCCATACGCCATCTGATCAGCAGCGCTGTTCAGGGATTGGTGATCGAAAATATCTCTATCTCCGACCCAGCAGGCACTCCGTATTCCGGCAGCGATGAAGAAAGCAGTTCAGAGGCGGCTCAGCTGAAGTTCGAGCTGGAAGCAAGAGTCAACGAAAACGTGCGCAACAATGTGCTGCAAGTGCTGACGCCGTTATTTGGTGCAGAAAACGTCTATGTCGGTGTAAAAAGTACAGTAGATATCAGTCGCACCTATCTGGACTCCACAACCTATCAAGAGCCGGACTGGGCTGCGGATGGCAGCACGAACGGCGAAGGGATTATCGGCAGCCGCATTTACAGCAATGCCATTGAGCGGGGCGAGGACAACGCAGGCGGCGTCGTAGGAACGCAGAGCAATGCAGATTTCAATACATATGTAGAAGAGTATCAGCCAGATGGCAGCGAACAGAGAATTTCTTCCTCTGGCGAAATCAACTATAATGTAGATACTTTCCACAGGCAGAGCGAAACGCCAGCAGGAGTAATCGAAGATGTAATGGTTTCGATCAGCATCAACAGTACGGCTGCAGGCAATGTAAATACCGATGCACTGGTTCCCCACGTGGCCAGGGCCGCCGGAATCGGTGTCGATGTGCAGGGAGAAAAAATCTCTATCGTCGCCATGCCGTTCTACACAGGAGCGGGCGAAGCAGGAGATGAATCGGACAACAACATCAGCGGATTGCCAATGTGGGTGATCTTCGTTATCATCGGAGCCGTAGTCGTATTTATACTGTTGTTTGTACTGTTGCTCTTGTTGTCGAAGCGCAGGAAGAGACGCTTGCAGGAAACGCAGACAGCGGCTGCAATGGCAGGTACGCCGATCGCGGCAGATGGGATGCAGGAAATTTTACAGCAGCAACCGATCACGGAAAGTGCCGATATTATGGATGTGCATACAGAACGCGCCATGGAATTGCGTAAGGACGTGCGGAAGTTTGCCGAAGAAAGTCCTGAAATCGCCGCTCAGATGGTCAAAAGCTGGCTGAAAGGAGGCGAGGAAGAGAATGGCTGATAAAAAAGGTAAGGGAAAGAAAAATGCTGCGGAAGAAGTAAAGGAAACTCAGGAAGCTCCTTCGCAGGCACCCGCTTCCCCGGCTCAGAAGCCAAAGATAGAACTTTCTGGTGCGCAAAAGGCCGCGGCTGTTATCATCTCTCTCGGTGTCGATAAAGCATCGCTGCTTTATCAGCACATGGAGCCGGAAGATGTGGAAATGCTTACGCTCGAAGTGGCGAAGCTGGGTTTTTTAGACGGCGAAACCACAGAGCAGGTGTTGCAGGAATTCTATCAGATGTGCATGACCAACAAGGCAGTAACGGAAGGTGGCCTGGAGTACGCAAAGACAGTGCTGGAAAAAGCCTTTGGTTCGCAGACAGCGAGCGCCTTGCTGGATAAAGTAACGAAATCTCTGAAAAACCGTGAGTTTGCATTTATCAGCAAAGCTTCGGATAAAGATCTGTTTTCTGTGTTGCAGCATGAGCGGCCGCAGACGATTGCATTGGTGCTTTCCTATGTCGAGCCGGATAAGGCGGCCGCTGTCGTCGGCCAGCTGGAAGGAAAACGTCAGCTGAAAGTTGTAGAGAGCATGGCACAGATGGAGAGTGCTTCGCCGGCGGCGATTAAAATTATCGAAGCAGAAATGTCACAGAGATTTGCTAATATCGTAAATACCAACAATATCAAGGTTGGCGGCATCGACTTCGTCGCCAGTGTTATGAATAATCTGGATCGTTCCAGCGAAAAGAGCATCTTCGATGGCCTGGCTCTGTACGACGAAGAACTGGCCGATGAAATCCGCAAGCGCATGTTTGTATTCGAAGATATCATTACAATGGACGACCGCTCGGTGCAGCGCTTTGTGCGCGATTGCGATCCCAGGGACCTGGTACTGGCGCTCAAAGCTGCCAACAGCGAAGTGGCGAACAAACTGTTCAGCAATATGTCCGGCCGTATGGCCGAAAGCATCCGCGACGATTTGGAAATCACGACCAATGTGCGCATGAAGGATGTAGAAGAGGCGCAGCAGCGCATTGTAAATATTATCCGCGATTTGGAGGAACGCAACGAAATCATTATCCTGAAGGGTGGAAAGGACGATATCATTGCCTAATATTCTGAAGCGTTTTACACAGCCGTCCGCCAAAGCTTATGTTTTTCAGGAGGCGGCAGAATTGTCGCCGATGGACGAGGAAGAGCAGTCTTTAACAGAAGAAACAGAGCTTTCGGAAGAAGAAGCGGAGGAAGAAGATTCCGATAATGTAGACGAGGCAGAATCTGAAATCGAACCTGAGACGCCGATTGACTTTGCAAAAATTCAGGCCGAAGCGATTTTAGCCGCAGCGCACCAAGAGGCAGAGGAGATTAAAGAAAGAGCAAGAGCCGCTGCCGAGGCAGAACTTAGAGAGCTGCAAAGGGCTGCGAAAGAAGAAGGATACAGCCGGGGCTATGCGGAAGGTATGGCCGAAGCGATGGCGGAAGGAAAGCTTCAGAGAGAAGAAATGGCCTTGGCGCAGCAGAAAGAAGTCAAGGAATTTCTGGAAACCGCCGTCCGCCTCAGAGATCAGATGATCGAGCGGAGCAAGGACGACCTGAAGGAATTAGCCTTGGTCATCGCGGAAAAAATTATCCGCATCAGTCTGAGAAGCAGTGCAGACATCTTGCTGCGCATGATCGAGGCGGCGACAGAAAAGCGCAGGCGTTGTGAATGGGTGCAGATATATATCGCTGACTGCGATGCAAAGAACATGACGTATACCGTGCCACAGCTGGCAGCAGCCTTGCGCCATGTATCCGACCGAGTGCGCATTATTCCTATGGCTGACGACGAATCCGGAACCTGCATCATAGAAATGCCCGATGAAATCATTGATGCCAGCGTATCTACCCAGTTAGATAATCTGCGCGGTGTGATTTCCGATGCAGAACCGGATAAAGGCGAGATCAGCTATGTTTAAGGATACCATACGACAGGTGCAACAGGCCGAAACCATCGGCCACACCGGAAAAATAGAAAATATTGTCGGAATGTCCATCGAAGCCTCTGGAAGCAGAGCTGCCGTAGGCGATATTTGCCGCATTTACAGCGGTGAATCCGGCGGGCAGATTCCGGCAGAGGTCGTCGGTTTTAAATCCGACCGGCTTCTTCTAATGCCCTATGGAGAAATGAATGGGATTTCAGCCGGAAATTTCGTCAGAAATACGGGGCAACAACTGCAGCTGAAGGTCGGGCCATTCCTAAAAGGACGCATTATCAACGCACTGGGGCAACCCATCGACGATAAGGGCGCCTTTGAAGAAGGCGTTCCTTACTGCATCGGCGGAAGTTACATCAATCCGCTATTGCGGCCGCCGATTCGTGAACGCATGGAGTTTGGAGTAAAAGCCATCGACGGGCTTTTAACGATTGGCAAGGGCCAGCGTATGGGAATTTTCGCAGGCTCCGGCGTAGGAAAGAGTACTCTGATGGGCATGATCGCCAAAAATGTAAAGGCGGATATCAACGTCATTGCGCTGGTGGGCGAACGTGGCCGCGAAGTTTTGGAATTTGTAGAAAAAGATTTGGGCGAAGAAGGGATGCGGCGTTCGATTCTGGTCGTTGCGACCTCGGATCAGCCCGCGATGCTCCGCATGAAATGCCCTTCTGTAGCCACAGGGATTGCGGAATACTTCCGCGACCAGGGATACGATGTTTTGCTAATGATGGATTCGCTGACGCGATTTGCCATGGCACAGCGTGAAATCGGCTTGGCCATCGGTGAGCCGCCGGTAGCCAGAGGTTATACGCCGTCGATTTATGCGCAGCTACCGAAGCTTTTAGAGCGGAGCGGAAACTTCCAGCGGGGTTCTATTACCGCGATCTATACCGTTCTTGTCGAAGGCGACGATACCAACGAACCGATTGCCGACACAGTGAGAGGTATTTTAGACGGCCACATCGTGCTGTCGCGTAAACTGGCGGCGGCAAACCACTATCCAGCCATCGACATCGGAGCGAGCGTTTCCCGCTTGATGGTGGAACTGGTATCTCCGGAGCACAGACAAATGGCTTCGCGCCTGAGAGATATTCTCAGTACCTACGAGCAAAATGCCGATCTGGTGTCCATCGGGGCATACAAAGCAGGCACCAATCCGAAGCTGGACTTTGCTTTGACGAAGATCGACGACATACATGGATTTCTAAAGCAAGGCATCGACGAAGCATTCTCTTATCGGGAAAGCCTTGAGAAAATTCAAAGGATTTTACAATAAAATTACTTAACTTTGATTAAAAAGGAGATGCACAACATGAAACAATTTCGCTTTCGACTTGATACAGTGCTGAACTATAAACAGCAGACGCTGGATAACCGGTTGATTGAACACGGATTGGCAGTCAGCAAAGCAAAGCGTCAGGAAGAAGTGCTGGATCAGGTCCGCAATCGTTTGGCAGATTGCGAAGCGGAATACGAACAGAAAAAGGCAGAGGGAATGACTGTCTTAGAGGCCGTACAATACCAGAATGGAATCGCGGTATTGGAACGGGCCGTAAACAAAGAGGCGGAGACATTGAAAAAACTGCGCCGCATCGAAGAGGAGAAGCGGATGCAGGTGGTAGAGGCGAAAAAAGAAACCTCAACGCTGGAAAAACTGCGCGAAATCAAACGCGAGGAATACGACAGCGCTATGAAAAAAGCAGAAGAAAAAATGATCGACGATTTGACGGCATTCCGCAGAATGGCCGGAAGCTATTAACAAAGAGTACAACTTACATAATGCCCTGCCCACGCATATCCTGCAAAGGAGGGCGAATAGATAGTCTGTTACGGGAAGGAGGTGAAAACGATGAATGTAAACACAACGACTTTGAATGCGATGTATCAGTGGATGGTACAGGGAAATCCAGGCATGTTGCCGTCGATGGGACAGATGGAGCAAATGGATCTCTGCGACCTGCCGGAACAGCAGGGTTCGCGGTTTGAGGATATGCTGAAAGAAAAATCCCAGAGCGCAGCATCCCAGGAAACGCAAGGGAGCGCTCCTGCAAAGAAGCCGCAGAAACCGGAGACAAAGCCAGCGCACAAGAAAGAAGAGACAGAGGAAGCCGTGCAGAAGCAGGGCGTACCTGCCGCTCTTACAGCACTTCCGGGACAGACCGTTCCGGTAGCTGTGCATGTAAATGGAGAAATCCAGCAGGCTGTGGAACCGGCAGCAGAAGAAGTCCTTGCCGTACCGGCAGAGGTCTTGATGACGGCGGAGGCAGGCAAACCGCTGGCAGAGATGACAGAAGCGGCGCCTGTTATGACAGAACAGCCGGCAGATATGCCGGAAATTGCAGACACGGCAGAAGGGGCCAAAGCGGCGGCAGATGTCGCAGTAGAGGTGCCGGAAGCAGAGGAAATGCAGCCGCAAGAGCAGCTCAATCCCGAAAAAGACATTACAGTAAGCAAACAGAAGAAAGAGACTGTTTCCGACGACGATCTGCTGATTGAGCAGCCGGGAGAAAGCGTTCTGTTCGAACAGACGACTACCGTACCTGTAAAAGTAGCAGCAGCGCAGACCGTTCCTGAAGAGGAAGCAGCAGCCGATCCGACGGAGCAATTACAACTCCCCTTGCAGGAAGCGCTGAAAGATGGAACCTCGCACATAGCGGTTTCTCTTACGCCGGCGAATCTGGGCAACGTAACCATAGAAATTACGCGCGCAGGCGACGGCAGTCTTCACGTATTCTTTGCTACGACGACAGAAAAGGCAGCGGACTTGCTGAAGCATCACAGCGGCAATCTGCAAACCATGCTGGCAGGCGAAAGCCAGGCGCCGGTAAAAATTGAAATTCAGCACCAGGATGAATATCATTCCGCGCGGCAATTTCTCAATCCGGAAGATGGCGGCCAGAGACAGCAGCAGCAACACAGACAGCAGCAGGAAAACCGACAGCCGGAAGCGAGCCAGGATTTTATCCAGCAGCTGCGGTTGGGATTGATTCAGCTGAATCAGACAGCACTGTAAAGGAAGTGAGACAATGAACAACAGTTATATGGGAGATTTTTCCGGCATCAGAAATGTAGGCGGAACGATCAAAAAGGTGGAACACACCACTGATCCCAAAGCCGGGCAGAGCCTGGATATGACCGATTTTCTGACGTTGATGGTAGCGATGTTTCAGAATCAGGATATCGATAATGCGGCTTCGACCTCGGATATGATGAACCAGATGGTACAGATGTCAGTAGTGCAGGCCATTACGGATATCAGTTCCCTCATCACAGAATCTTCGGTTATGACCTACGCCGCGTCTCTGGTGGGTAAGGACGTTACCGTCGGAAAAGTGGTAGGCGGAAAAATCGAAGAAATCTATGGAACAGTAACCGGAACCGGAACATTGGGCGGCCAGCAGGTGATTTTCTTAGGTGATGATTGCTATTATCTCAACGAAATCATGGCTGTAGGACGTCTGCCGGAGGAAAAGGAAGAGACCAAACCGGGCGAAGGTGAGTCAGAAGAAGGGAACACAGAGGAAGGTTCTAAGGTAAACGCGTAGCGCAAGCGCCAAAGAAGGAGGCTGAGGCACATGATGGAACGCGTATCGCAGACGAGAGCTGCAGCCGCTGCAAGGAAGGAAGCGGCAGGCAGACAGAATCCGAAATCGGCGGCAAGTTTCGGATCGCTTCTCAATCAGAAGATGAGCGAGGCGAAACAGAGCTCGCAGGGCATCAACTTTTCCAAGCACGCTATGAACCGCGTGGAGGAGCGGGGCATCCAACTGACCCCCGAACTGATGGAAAAGCTGACGGATTCGGTGGAAAAAGCCCAGGAGCGGGGAGCGACCAATATTTTGGCGTTCGATGCCAGGCAGGCTTTTATCATCAACGTACCCTACGCCAGAGTCGTAACGACCATGACGCAGGACGAAATGAAGGCAAATATTTTTACGAATATTGACGGCGCTGTGATCCTGTAATTTACAGATAGCAGGTCCTTTGCGGATGCTATGGCGGAAAGCCCGACTGACTTTCCCCGACAGCGCAAAAAAGGAGTGACAAAACAGATATGACAGGTGCAATGTACGCGGCGGTATCCGGATTGAAAGCGCATATGGATGCGCTGAACGTTATCGGAAACAATATCGCCAACGTAAATACTCACGCTTATAAGGCAACGCGCTATACCTTTTTAGAAGCGCTTTACACCAATGTGCGCAGCGGTTCTAACGGCTCTGCGGAGTCCGGCGGTAAAAACCCGGCGCAGATCGGTTACGGTGCTTCCATCGGTACCATCGACCTGGATATGAGCACAAAGACCTATTCCCCCACCGGCCACGACACCGACTGCATGATCGACGGCGACGGGTTCTTCATTATGGGCGGTAAGCAGGATGGTCCATTTACCTCGCCGGGAGAGTTGAAGAACATGTATTTGTCCCGTCTGGGAAATATAGAATTTGACAACGACGGCTATCTGAAAGATGGCCAGGGGCGAATTGTATACGGTTTCCTGAATGTTGTGGGAGACGGCGCTGATGCCAATAACGTTGACAATACAGAACCCTGTACAAAGCTGACGGCGATTCGTCTGCCCATGGCATCCGATGGTACGGACGATGCTAAGCTGGGCAGTGCAGTTTATCCTACAGAAGGGGACGATACGGGAGACGTTTTAGATGCAACGGAGGGAGTCAACGGTCGCATCGTACCCGACAGCGTAGCCATCGACGAAAAAACCGGCCGCATCACCTGTACCAGCAGCGCCGGCGAAACCGTAGTCGTAGGTTATATCGCGCTGGCTAAAGTGGATAACCCCAACGGCGTTACCCACGTGGACGGCCACTATTACAAAGCGCTGGACGGTGCAGGAAATGTACATCTCACATCTCTGGGTGGAGAAATCGAAAGCGAAGAAGATGCTGCAATTCCTATTCTCAGCGCTGGCGAAACCAAATTAGTTACCGGAGGTCTGGAATCTTCCGGAACGAACCTGGCTTCGGAAATCAGCAATATGATTATGGTCCAGAGAGGCTATCAGGCCAACACCCGTATCGTTTCGGTAACGGATTCCATGCTGGAAGAGCTCGTAAACATGAAGCGATAGGCGTTTGAATTGACGCTGCTGTTCCCCGTTGGGAGTAGCCGCTGCTGCTTTCGCGGAAAAGGTTTTGCCTTTTCCGCGAAAGCAACGAAAAAGGAGGGAGCCCATTTGATCGTTCTGACAAAGATGAACAAGGAAAAGTTTCTGGTCAATCACAATCAAATCGAGAGCATTGAAATGATTCCGGAAATCAAAATCGTAATGATGAACCACGACTATTACCTGGTAAGAGAATCAGTAGAAGAGATCATTCAGAAGATTACGAACTATGATGCCAAGGTCATGGATCTTCGCCGTGAGCTGTCGATTGTAGATAAGCGCGGATAGAAATCGGAGATATATAAAAACGGGAGCGTAACACTAATGAATATTACATATATAGTCGGCCTGGTTGCTACAGTTGTAGTTATGGTTCTGGGTATGATGGGTGGTTTTCCGCCTTACGACCCGAAGAATTTAGGGAATTTCATGGACCCCGCCAGTATTATGATTACCATCGGATGTACCATCGGTGTCGTTGTAGCCAGCTTTCCGGCCAAGACGCTGGCTTCTGTGCCAAAGCATTTCCAGATTTTGCTTAACACGAAGAAAAACGATCCTCAGGTATACATTGATCAGTTGGTCGAGCTGGCGCAGAAGGCTAGAAAAGATGGTCTGCTGGCGCTGGAAGAGTTGGCGCAGCAGCAGGAGGACCCCTTCTTTAAGCAGGCAATCATGCTGGTAGTAGATGCCAACGACCCGGACCGTGTAAGAAGCATTCTGGAAAATGATATTGAGTGTATGCTCGCCCGTCACGATGCGGTAGCCGGTATGTATGACAAGGGCTCTTCTGTGGCACCTGCGTTCGGTATGGTAGGTACACTGGTCGGATTGATTAACATGCTGAATAACATGAGCCTGGATGGCGGCGGTGCCGATACGCTGGGCAAGGATATGGGTACGGCTCTGATTACGACGCTGTACGGCTGTATTCTGGCACACGCGATTTTCAGCCCCATTGCCAGCAATCTGAGAACGCGTGACGAAGAAGAAGTTCTGTGCAAAATGATTATCGTAGAAGGTATTACCTGTATTCAATCCGGTGAAAACCCCAAGCTGTTGAGAGAAAAGCTTTTGACTTTCGTAGCGCAGAAACAGCGTGAAGCCGATATGGGCGAAGGCGGCGGCGGAGAGAAAAAGGGCGGCAAGAAAAAGAAGAAAAAGGACGAATAAGTTTGAGAAAGTATAAAGGCGGCGGTTTGCGATGAAACGACAGAAAAGTAAAGGCGGCGGCGGTGCCAACTGGATGGATACCTACGGCGATATGGTTACATTGCTCTTGTGCTTTTTCGTATTGCTGTATTCCATGTCCACGATAGACGAGCAAAAATGGTTTGCCCTTGTGCGCAGTTTTAATCCGGAAGCGGTGAAGTCGATTACAGAGACCAGCGGAAACGAAGGGCCTTCGGCGGATCCAATCGAAGATGGCAGCGGGCTTGAGGGTGAATTAGATCCCGTGCAGGCCATGGCCATGCAGGCGGAGATCGAAGAATCCATCGAAGAGCTGTATCAGGCGCTGCAGGAATATGCTGACAGTTCCGAAAACAGAATCGAGGTAACCAAGGGCGACGGCTATGTATTCGTTTCGTTCAATGAGGCGGTATTCTTCGACGGCGACCGATATGCGTTGAAGCCGGAAGGAAGAGAAGTGCTGAGCGTCGTATCCGATGCTCTGAGCAATGCAGCCCCTTATATCGACGAAGTGAGGATTATGGGACACACAGCTCAGGCAAATCCCAATCAACCCAACAATCCGGAGTCTGATAGATTCTTAGCGTCCAACCGTGCGACGATTGCCACAGTCTTTGTACAGGAGCACAGCACGTTGGACCCTGCGAGAATCATCAGCGTTGGTTATGGCCAGCATCGACCTGCGGATACAAACGAGACGGCGGAAGGGCGCAGCCACAACCGCCGCGTGGAATTTGTTATTACAGGAATGAATGTACTGCAGGCCTTAGGTGACAGCGTCGAGCAGTATTACAGCCTGCGGGATGGCACGCTGCCGCAGAACAGCGAATCCTCCGGCGACGACGCGCAGGAAACGGATTGAGATGAGAAAGAAAAACGATGTAGGAAAGGGGACAGGCAATGCCGGAGGTATTATCGCAAAGTCAGATAGATGCGCTGCTCAGCTCCCTCAATAAGGACGGAGGCTCATCGCCTCCGCAGGAGGAAAAGCCGGAGAAAAAGTATCGAAAATACGACTTCAGCAGCCCGAGGAAATTTACGAAAGACCGCCTCAGGATGCTCAACGGTATTTTTGATAATTATGCGCGTATCATCAATACGCGCATTAACGGCCTGCTGCATGCAAGCTGTGAGGTAACGGTCGATTCGGTGGAGGAACAACGATATTACGAGTTTTCCAATGCCCTGACCGAGGAAGCAGTTGTGACGCTGGCGTATTTGAACATGGAAAATAACGATGAGGAAGTACCTGTCATTTTTTATGTAACTACCCCTATTATGGTAAGCATGATGGACCGCTTGCTCGGGGGAAATGGAGACATGGAAGATGACTTCCCCAGCGATTACGAATATACGAATATGGACTTACGGCTGTATGAAAACCTCATGCGGGATTTTGTTTCCGTCATGGGCAGCAGTTGGGAGAATTACATTCCGCTGAGTTTTGATTTTGGCCGCGTGGAAAACAACCCAACGCTGGTACAGCTGATCGGTTTAGACGAAACGGTGGTTCTGATTGATTTACAAATAGAATTTCCTAATTGCGAAGGACGGATGAGCATATGTCTGCCGGGGTCGATGCTGACAAGTATCTTTGCCAGAATCGGTGCAGAAAGCACGGTGAGACGGGCTTCATCAGAAGATAGTTCCGAACAGATCTTCAACAATCTGCGCAGTACCTCGCTGGAGATCGTAGCCGAATTAGGGCGAACGACGCTGCAGTTGAGCGATATTTATAGCTTGAATGTTGGAGATGTGATAGACTTAAATAAAAAGAAAGACAGCGCAGTGTATCTGCGCATCGGTGGACAGCTGTGGTTTGACGGATTGATGGGAGTTAATGAGAAGAAGATAGCTGTCAAGGTGAAAGATGTTTATCACAATGCCGGGAGAAAGGGTAGTTAAGGAAAATGAACAATAAGGTTTTTAGCCCAATGGAGTTGGATGCCATTGGCGAAATTATGAACATCAGCCTCGGATCCTCGGCTACTGCGGTGTCTAATCTGTTGGATCACAGGGTTGATATCACCACACCTTCAGTTTCGGTGGTCAATGCGGAGGAATTTTCTTTCGAAAGGGTCGAGCCGGCCGTCGGTGTGGAGATCAAGTATGTGACGGGTCTGGATGGCAGCAATATTCTGTTGCTGAAGATGAGCGATATCAAGGTAATCGTCGATATCCTGATGGGCATGGAAACACCGGAAGAGGAATTTACGCTCAACGAGCTTACTTTGAGCGCTGCCTGCGAGGTTATGAACCAGATGATGGGTGCGGCCTCTACGGCGTTGTCTGATTTTCTGGGAAGAGTCGTTAACATATCGACACCGCAGACATTCGATGTAGACGATCCCGAGGCATTTAAAGCAGAGCGCCTGCCAACGCGCACCGGGCCAATCGTAGTGGTACGGTTTGCGTTGAGCATTGAAGATCAGCTGAAGAGTGAATTTATGCACGTGATGTCGGTAGAGCTTGCCAGAGAGCTGATCGCAGGTTTCGGTTTAGAGCCAATGGAAGAAGAGGCGGCACAACCTGCTCCGGCACAGCCCGAAGCAGCGCCTGCACCGGCGGCAGAATCGTCGGGAAAAGCCCTGAGCCAGGAGGAGATCGAACGCTTGATGAGCGGAGGCGGCGCTTCACAGCAGCCCGCCCCGGCACAGCCCGCCCCGGCGGCAGAATCCTCAGGAAAAGCCCTGAGCCAGGAGGAAATCGAACGCCTGATGAGCGGAGGCGGCGCTTCACAGCAGCCAGCCCCAGCGCAGCCCGCACCGGCACAGCAGCCACAGGCAACACCGCAATCCCAGACGCCGCCGCAGGCAGCGCCTCAGATGCCGCCGCAGGCCGGAGCACCCCAGGGTGCAGCGCAATACCCGTACCCGCCGTACTATCCACCGTATCCGGCGCAGGACGCAGGTGGAGCAATGCCGGAGGGCGCAGCACAGTATCCGTATCCTCCATACTATCCGCCGTATTACGGATGGCCGGGAGCACCGGGAATGCCGCAGGCACAGCCGTCTGCGCCGCCGGAACCCAAGGTTATCGGTACGAAGCCTGTTTCGATGCCAAAGCTGGAAAACGGCGAATCATTGAGCGAGGACCAGACGCAGAATCTGGATCTGATTATGAATGTACCGTTAGAAATTACGGTAGAAATCGGTCGTACCAGAAAGCGGGTACAGGATATCCTGTCCTTCTCCAAAGGATCTTTGGTAGTTCTGGATAAGTTGGCCGGCGATCAGGTAGACCTCTTTGTAAACGGAAAATGCATTGCCCGCGGAGAAGTGGTAGTAGTGGATGATAATTTTGGAATACGCATTAGCGAGATCCTGCAAAAACCGGAATTGGAAGAAGTTACTCAATAGGGAGAATAAAGCCCCTTTAATATCACAGAAAAGAGGATAATGAAACGATGGCAAAGATTTTACTGGTTGATGACGCGGCCTTTATGCGGAAAGTCATTAAAGACACGTTAAGCAAGAATGGTTACACCGATCTTCACGAGGCAGTGGATGGAGCCGATGCTGTAGAGAAGTTTTCGGAACTGAACCCAGATCTGGTGATTATGGACATCACCATGCCCAACATGGATGGGCTGGAAGCGCTGAAGGCAATCCGTCAGAAAAACGGCGCTGCCAATGTAGTTATGTGTTCGGCGATGGGTCAGGAAGCTATGGTAATTGATGCGATTCAGTCCGGAGCTAAGGACTTTATCGTTAAGCCCTTTAAGCCGGATCGCATCTTGAAAACCGTTACTTCGATCCTGGGAAATCCCTGATTATGATAGGCAATGTCCTGTCTCTTCTGGGAATGCTTCTGATTGTGATTGTCGTACTGGTGTTGGCCTATGGCTGCACCAGGTTTTTAGGCGCCTGCGGAATGGCAGGAACGCCTGGCGGCATCCGAAAATCCGAAGATCTTTATGTTATGCGCCAGATCGGTATCGGGCGCAATCAACGGCTGCTTTTAGTGAGGATGGGGGAGCGCTGTCTCTTGCTGGGCGTCAGCAGTGAAGCGGTCACCCTTCTTTTGCAGCTTGAGGGGGAAGAAGCCGAGCAATGGTTTGAACAAACGGAAAACGCTGTGCAGGGCTCAGGATTTATGGATGTACTGCGGGAGCACGCATTAAAGAAGAAATGAGAGTGAACGTCAGTTGAATGGATTGATTAACGTAAACGGAGACAGCGTGCAGGCCCTTGAAATTATATTTTTTACTACGCTGATTGCACTGCTGCCGTCTCTAGTGGTAATGACCACTTCTTTTACCAGATATATTGTCTCGATATCTTTTCTGCGCAACGCGATGGGAATACAACAGACGCCACCGAACATGGTGCTTGTAGGAATTGCCCTTTTTCTGACGCTGTTTACCATGGGGCCGACCTTCGAGGCGATTTCGGAGGAGGCATGGACACCGTACTTAAACGAAGAAATTACGCAGGAAGAATTCTTTGAACGGGCGCAGACACCTCTAAAGGATTTTATGCTCCGCCAGACCGAACCCTCGTCGCTGGAGCTTTATTGCAATATGTCAGATACGCAGCTGCCGCAGACGGATGAGGAAGCGCTGTCACTGCCCATACGGATAGTTACGCCGGCATTTATGACCAGCGAGCTGAAAAAGGCATTTCAGATAGGGTTTTATCTGTATATACCGTTTCTGCTGATTGATATTGTTGTATCGTCTACGCTGATGTCCATGGGTATGATTATGCTGCCGCCTTCAATGATTTCCACACCGTTTAAGCTGCTGCTTTTCATATCGTTAGATGGATGGAATCTGATTTTCTCTACCCTGGTACAGGGCTTTCAATAGCGTTGCAGGGAGGAGGAAGATAGATGGAAATTACACAGGTAGTGGATATATTCCGCGATGGAATTGGTGTGGCGCTGAGGGTTGGTGCGCCCATCCTTTTACTGAGCTTGATCGTAGGTGTATTGGTTGCTATTTTGCAGGCAGTTACGCAGATTCACGAGCAAACCATTTCCTTTGTGCTCAAACTCATTGTCGTAGTCTTGTTTTTAATTATGGGTGGAAGCTGGATGATGGCAACCATGCAGGATTATGCGCTGGAGCTGTTTGAACTGATGAAAGAGGTATGACGTGATTTCTTGGAATGCTTTGACGCTGTACCTCTATATCAGCGTGAGGATGTCAGGATTTATTCTATTCAATCCTATCTTTGGACGGAGCAGCTTTCCTGGCTTTTTTAAGACGGGGATGGCGCTGATGATGGCCGTGGCGGTGTATTCATCCTACGGCGGTACGGTGGAGATTCCCGGTACAGCGCTGGAATTTGGGCTGCATCTGATCCTGGAACTGGGATTGGGTTTTTTAATATCTGTGATTATGCACATATTTTTTTACATACCCGAGCTGGCAGGACGAGTCATTGACGATCAGATGGGTATGAGCATGGCGGCGACCTACGATGCCAGTTTTCAATCGCAGATAACCACCACGTCGAATCTGCTAAACATTATGATGATGCTGTTATTTTTTGCAGCCAACGGCCATGTGACGCTTTTAGAGCTGATGATGACCTCGGGAGATATCGTGCCCTTTGGGCAAGCCGCCTTTGGCGATGCTGTGGCCAACAGGGTAATCGAATTGTTTATTGAGTGTACACTGCTTGCAGTAAAGATGTGCCTGCCGATTTTAGCAGCCGAATTGATGGGACAGATCGGCATGGGTATTTTGATGAAGGTAATTCCACAGATCAATGTGTTTGCGATCAATATAGAGCTGAAGGTAATCGTCGGACTGACGATGGTTATCCTGATGCTTTCGCCCTTCAGTCAATACTTGCTGAAGATTGAGCAGGGAATGCTTTTGGAGCTTCGGGAAGCGTTGGCGCTGGCTGTCTAAAACGCGGTAAACACGTGTTTTGTCGGCAGCATCGGCGGTTTTCGGGGAAGAAAGACGGTAAGGGACAGGGGGGATAAGGCTTGGCCGGTGAAGAAAAAACCGAAAAAGCCACGCCCAAAAAACGGCGTGATGAACGAAAAAAGGGAAATGTATTCCTCAGTAAAGACGCCATAGCAGTGGTTACCCTGTTCGGCAGCATGTTTGTTCTAAAGCTGATTTTCGGCTATGCAATAGGAGTGTTAAAGGATGTTTTTTACACCTGCTTCTCCTACGCGGGCGAATCGGCGCTGGACAGCGGCATGGAAACCCTTTCAGGCCTTCGCCTTCAGTCGCTTGTAGCGCTGATCAAAACCGCAGGTCCCATGCTTCTAACCACCATGGCCTTATCCATCGGTGCGACGCTGTTTCAGACCCGTCTGATGGTTTCGGGCGAGCTTCTGCGGCCCAAATTCAGCAGGATCAGCCCCCTGCAGGGATTTAAGCGGTTGTTTTCGCTGCGAAGCGTCGTGGAAGCGGTCAAGGGACTTTTGAAAATTTCAATACTGTTGTATTTGATTTACTCCAGTCTCTTTGCACTGATTGGCGTGACCGCCAATTACCTGGATACGGAGCTGACGCAGATCTGCGGCCACATGTTTTCGCAGATTTACGCTATGATGCAGAAAGTAGCCATCGCGTTTTTAGCGTTAGCAGCCATCGACTATCTCTATCAGTGGTGGGATTACGAACGCCAGCTGAAGATGTCAAAACAGGAAATTAAAGAAGAATATAAACAGATGGAAGGAGATCCGCAGGTAAAGAGCCGCATCAAGGAGGTACAGCGCAAGATGTCGCAGGCCCGCATGATGCGCCAGGTTCCGGATGCGGATGTCGTAGTTCGAAATCCTTCCCACTTCGCCGTAGCCTTGCGGTACAAAGCCGGCGAAGACCAGGCGCCTGTGGTGCTTGCCAAAGGCCAGGATGAGCTGGCCCTGCGCATTGTAAAGACGGCGGAAGAAAACAACGTAGCCGTCGTCGAAAACGTGCCTCTGGCACGGGCTCTGTACGCGCAGGCAGAGCTGGACCGGGAGATTCCTCCCGAGCTGTATGCGGCTGTGGCAGAGCTTTTGGTATACCTGTATCGGCTGGACTCCACACAGCAAAAAACTCCGGAGTAACTGCCGGATTGCATGAGAAAATCGAAAATTTCAGGTATTTTGCAAATGCCTGTTGCATGTTTTGTAAGAGAGGAGGAACGGGATGCAACGTCTTTTAAATAACGCCATATCATTATTTATCGTTGTCATCGTATTGTTCCTGATTCTGCCTCTGCCTACGTTTTTACTGGATGTTCTCTTGGTGATCAACATCGCTTTGTCGATCACTATACTGCTGATTACCATGAATATTGCAGAAGCGTTGGATTTTTCTATCTTTCCGTCGCTTTTGCTGGTTACTACACTGTTCCGGCTGGGAATGAACGTTTCGTCTACCCGCCTGATTCTTTCCAACAACGGCTATGCCGGCGACGTAATTGCGGCCTTCGGACAGCTGATTACGCAAGGCAATATTGTCATCGGTTTTGTCATTTTCTTCATCATCGTTATGGTACAGTTCATCGTCATCACCAAGGGTGCGGAGCGCGTGGCCGAAGTAGCTGCCCGCTTTACGCTGGATGCGATGCCCGGAAAACAGATGGCGGTAGACGCTGACCTGAATACGGGAATTATTACGGAACAGGAAGCCCGTCAGCGCCGGTACAAGCTGCAAAAAGAAGCGGATTTCTACGGAGCGATGGACGGTGCTACAAAGATTGTAAAGGGCGATGCGATCATGTCGCTGCTCATTACGTTAATCAACCTGCTGGGCGGAATTTTAATCGGCGTTGTACAGGGCGGAAGCGATATTTCTACCGTGCTGCAGATTTATTCGACAGCGACCATCGGTGATGGACTGGTATCGCAGCTGCCTGCGCTGATGATTTCTACGGCGACGGGCATGATCGTTACCCGGTCTGTATCGGATGGCAGTCTGAATACCGACCTGGTAGCGCAGTTTACGGCACAGCCACGGGCGATTATGGTTGCGGGCGCGGCATTGGTATTCCTTGCAATTATGCCAAACACGCCACACCTGTCGCTTCTGATCGTCGCTGCGATCCTGATGACTACAGGATATATATTAAACCGGCGGATGAAGCAACAGCAGATAGAACAAGAAACGGCAGAAGAAGCGGCGGCGCCAGAAAGCGTAGAGCAGGCAGCGCCGGCAGAATCGGATTATTATAAAGATATCAGCAATGTATATTCGCTGTTAAGCGTAGAGCCGATAGAGATGGAGGTGGGCTACAGCCTCATTCCATTGGTGGATGAAACCAGCGGAGGAAAGTTAATTAACCGCATCGTTATCTTCCGGCGCCAGTATGCACAGGAGATGGGGTTTGTTATTCCGACCGTGCGGCTGCACGACAGCTCGCTGATCGGAACCAATCAATACGTCATCCGCATCAAGGGCGAGGAGATCGCTACGGGCGAAATCCTGGTGGATTATTATTTGGCGTTAGAGCCTGCAAACCCGTTGGGCGAGGTAGACGGTATCGAAACGGTAGAGCCGGCTTACGGCATACCGTCGCGGTGGATTTTACCAGAAAACAAAGAAATGGCGGAAATCTACGGCTATACAGTAATCGACCCGCTGTCGGTTATGCTGACACACTTGTCGGAAACCATCAAGCGGCATGCTTACGAGCTTTTAACGCGCACGGAAACCATCCAGCTGGTAGAAAATTTGAAAAAGACTTCGCCGGAGCTGGTGGAGGAAGCCTGCCCTGCTATCGTGTCGTATGCGCTGCTGGAAAAAGTGCTGCGGAATCTGTTGCTTGAGGGCGTTCCGATCCGAGATCTGGCTACGATTTTAGAAACGATGGTCGATTCTATGACGACGACCCGCGATCCGGACCTGATTACGGAAAGCGTCCGGAATGCGCTGAGCCGCACCATCAGCAGAAAGTTCTGCGAAAACGGACAGCTGCGCGCCATTACGCTGGATGGCGAGCTGGAGCGGAAGATCGTGGCAGCCTTAATCAAAAACGAACACGGCATCTATCTGGCATTAGAACCGGATCTCATTCAGCTGCTCATTACGCAGATTGCGGAGGCTATGCCTAAATTCTCTGCGCTGGAGCAATCGCCGATCCTTCTGACCAGTCAGGTAATACGCATTTATCTCAGCCGTCTTTTGGCGCAGTATTTTCCGAATTTGTATGTGTTGTCCTTTAACGAAATCGTCGGAACGGTACAGATACAGTCCGTTGGCAACGTGTCGATGAAACAGCCCACTTCTGAAAGAAAGGTGGTGGGAGCATGAAGACCGTTCCAGAAGTAAATTACGAATCCATGACCACGGAGGAGTTATTCGAAGAATATGCCAGGACGCACCAGCAGGAAATCAAATGGGAAATTGCGTTGCGCCATACGGGTCTGATCAAAAATATCGCCCTGCAAATTCGCGGTGTGTATTGCAGTTTTACGCAGTTGGATGATATTATAAATGAGGGGCTTATCGTGCTGGCCGATGCAGTGGATAAGTACGACCCTACCAGAGGGCGTTTTGATATGTATGTGGCTAAGCGCATCCGCGGCATGATTGTAGATGTGGCACGCCAGCAGGACTGGGTGCCCCGCACGGTGCGGCAGAGGGCGCAAAGAATCGAAAAGGCCCGGGCAGAGGTGTTTAACGCTACGGGACGGTTTCCCAGCGACAATGAGCTGGCACAACAGCTGGAAATGAGCGTAAGCGACTATCAGGAAGCCATGGCAAACGCATCGCTTCACAGCATTTTGTCCTTAGAGGAGCTGTTTGAAAGCCATGCGCAGTGGCCGGTCAGTCCGGGGATCGGCGATACCTCGGAACTTCCGGAGCAGGCACTGCAAAACGAGGAGCTTTTAGTCATGCTGACGAAAGCGGTAGGTTCATTGAAAGATAACGAGCAGGTGGTGCTTTCTCTGTATTACGAGCATAACCTGAAAATGAAGGATATCGCTTCGTGCATGGGCATCAGTGCCCCTCGGGTATCGCAGATTCATGCCAAGGCCATTCAAAAGCTGCGTATCATACTGTCGCAGTATCTCAATGAAAAATGAGCAAGTGAAATCTTCAGGAGGAAGCAGTTTATGTTCAAAGGATTTTACAATCTGACGTCGGGAATGCTGACGCAGGGTAAGAATCTGAACGTCATTGCAAATAACATGACGAATATAGCGACGTCGGGCTTTAAGACAGACCGCTTTACAGCGCAGACTTTCGACGAAGTCATGTGGAGCCGGGTGGGCAATAAAAACAAGCAGTACGAGGATCTGGGCAATCAAAGCTATATTACAGTTCCCAGCCAGTTATATACAGACTATACGCAGGGCAGCTTCGACGAGACGGGGATGCCACTGGATTTTGCCATCGAGGGAGATGGTTTTTTTGCCGTAGAGACGGCGGAGGGCAGGGCCTATACCCGCAACGGTAGCTTTACCCTCGACGATGAAGGCTATCTGTTCCTGCCGGGACAGGGCCGTGTGTTAGATGATCAGGGCGAGCCGATTCTTCTGATAACAGATAAGATCGTCGCTGATGATCGCGGCGGCCTTTATATGGAAAACGGCGGATTGTTAGGGCGGATTGGCGTGTATGCCTTCGAGGATAACGAACAGCTGACAAAGGACGATCGGGGAATGTTCGCTTCCCAGCAAGAGCCGCAGGCAGCTGCGGTCCGGGTGTATCACAAGATGACGGAGCGCTCCAATGTAGATCTGGTGCAGCAGATGACGGCCATGATTGCAGGGCAGCGGGCTTACCAGAGCGCAGCCCAGGTAACGAAAATATACGATCAGGTCATATCCAAGGCGGCCAACGACGCGGGGCGTCTCTAAGAAAGGAGAGGGATCGTTTTGAATTTATCGTTTTATACGGCGTCTGCGGGGGCGCAGCAGCAGCAGCTCCGGCTGAACGTTCATGCCAACAATATCGCCAATGTCAACAATTACGGATATCGGGCAAAGCGTCCATCCTTTTCGGCGCTGATGCAGGATTTTGTGCAGGGTGCACAGGCCGACGAGCTTTCGCGCGGCACAGGTGCTTACATGGTGGGCGCCGACACGGATTTTTCCGGCACGGGATTTGCCGATACGGGACTTTCCCAGGATTACGCTATCCAAGGCAGTGGATTTTTTGCGCTTTATAATCCGGCAACGGGTGAATATTGTTACACGCGCGACGGTTCGTTTACGATGGCGAGCTTTGAGCTCGAAAACGACAGAGGTGAGCTAGAAACAGACTGGTACCTGTCCGATGGAAACGGGTATCTCGTCATCGGTGCAGATGGAAGGCTGATCCAGATGACCGATCCCCACGAGGCGCAGAAGGTGGGAATTTTCGATTTTGTTAATAAAAATGGAATGCAGCATATAGGGAATAACCGTTATGTTCCGGTGGAAAAAAACGGAGAGCTGGAGATGGGGAGTGGAACGCTGGTTCAGGGATGCCTGGAAAGTTCAAATACAGATCTGGCAAGAGAATTGTCCAAGGTAATTGAGTCGCAGCGTTCGTTTCAATATGTGTTGAAAATGATTCAGACCTCAGACGAAATAGAGACAACAGTCAATGGTCTGCGGTAGTTGAGAAGATTACAAAATCTAAAATCTGGAAGGAACGATGGAGATGAAGAATTATGACGAGCTGAGCGTAATGGAAATAGATGTGCTGCGAGAAATCGGCAGCATTGGAACGGGCAATGCTGCAGGCGCCTTGTCGAAGCTGCTTGGCCGGACGGTAAAAATCACTTTGCCGGAAGTGCGGATTATGGGTTATAATGAAGCCATCGACTGGATTGGCGGGCCTGAGCCGATTACGACCGGAATTTTAGTTCGAATCAGCGGGCAGATCAATGGGCTGATGCTCGACGTTCAACCGCTGGACTTTGTCAATTTGATTTTAGAATGCATGTTGGGAGAAACCATTAACGACTACCAGGAGATGACCGAGCTGCAGAGTTCCGCGCTCATGGAAATCGGTAATATTATGATTTCAACATTTATTAACGCTTTATCGGATCTGGCCGGTATTTCTGTGGAGCTGACAGTCCCCAGCCTTGTCATTGATATGCAGGGGGCCATCCTGGCAGTTCCCATGGCTGAATTTGGCGGCCAGACAGATTATCTGATGACTATAGGTGGAAATTTCTCTTGCGATAACCGGGAGGTATCCTGTCGCCTTCTGCTTTCTCCGGATATTCGTTCACTGAATTTCCTCCTGGGAAAGCTGGGAGTCGATTGATGAGATGATAAATACAGGGATTAGCACAGGGAAAAAGACAGTAATCGGAATTGCGGATATGAAACTGGCACAGCACGGCGAAACGCTGATTACCTATGCGTTGGGCTCGTGTATTGGGATTTGTTTTTTTGATCCTAAAATCAAATTGGCGGCACTGGTTCATATCATGCTGCCGCTGAATATGGAGGCAGGACGAAAAAATCCGATGAAATATGCGGATACGGGAATCCGCGAAACCCTGAAGGCCATGGAAGCCAGAGGGGCGTTGCGCGCACGCATCACAGCAAAGGCGGCCGGTGGTGCGAAAATGTTTGAGACAGCCGGTGGAGACAGCCTCGGCAATATCGGGCAGCGCAATATAGAAAGTGTACATATGATATTAAAAATGGAGCGGATACGATTGATCGCCGAAGATCTGGGCGGCTCGGTGGCACGCACGCTTCTGTTCGATTCGGTTACGGGCGAAGCGACGATCCGCTCTTATGGAAGACCTGATACAATAATCTGAGGCCGGACGTTCCTCTGCGGAAAGCCGCAATGAAAAAAGTGAGCCGAAAGCCTGAAAAGCTGCGCGAAGCAGGAGAAAGGAGCGTTTGAGATGGCAATAGAAAAAAGCGAAATATTGCTGGAATCCGGTACTAATGAGATTGAGATCATGGAATTTATGATCGCCGACGTACTTTATGGAATCAATGTTGCTAAGGTACGCGAAATTATGATTTCCGAGCCGGTAAAGTATATGCCGCACACCCATCCGGCGGTAGAAGGTATTTTCAAGCCGAGAGATATCGTAATTACAGTGATCGACCTGCCGGTGTATCTGGGTTGCGTCAACGTAGCTCACGAGGAAAAAGATCTGTTCATCATTACGAACTTCAACCGGATGAACATCGCCTTTCGCGTGCAGAGCGTGGTGGGGATCAGCCGTATTTCATGGAAGGATATCCAGAAGCCGGATAAGACCATCAGCGGTGGCGACGACGGCGTTGCTACGGGAATCGCCCAGTGCAACGGCCAGTTAGTAACGATTCTGGACTTTGAAAAAATCGTTGCGGAAATCGCACCCGAAACCTCGATTCAGATAAATGAAATCGACGAGATGGGCCCCAGAGCCCGCAATTTGAAGCCGATTTTAGTGGCGGAAGATTCCATTTTGCTCTCGCGCATGATTAAAGAAGCGCTGACCAAGGCAGGCTACACCAACCTGACGATGTTTCCCAACGGGCAAGAGTTGTGGGAGCGCCTGGTGCATATCAAACAGAGCGGCGATATCGAAAGCCAAGTGGCGCTGATTGTAACGGATATTGAAATGCCGCAGATGGATGGCCACCGCCTGACAAAGCTGGTGAAAGACGATGCCGTGCTGAAAAAGATTCCGTTGATTATCTTTTCTTCGCTGATCAGTGAAGAAATGCGCATAAAAGGAAAAGAGTTGGGTGCTGACGAGCAGCTCAGCAAACCGGAAATCGGGCATCTGGTTTCCATTATGGACCGCCTTTTGGCAAAAGAGGAATAGGGCCAGGATTAAAAATAACCGCCAAGACCGAAGGGTGAAAGCGGCAAAAGCTTTGAAAAAAGCGTCTGACAAGGAGAAGGATCTATGGGAGAAAAGTATATAGTACGACAGCCAATCAAAAGTCCCGAGGGCAAGATTATTGGATATGAAATTTTGTATCATGGAGAAAATCAGGCCTATGGCGTAGATGATTCGGGCGCCTCTGTCAATGATTTTGCTGTGGCGGATACCATTTACAATTTCCTGACGCAGAATATAGAGAAGTCCTTAAAGGATTCGCTCAATTTTATGACATTCACCACTACGCTGCTGATGAAGCGGGCGCCGCATCTGTTTGAGAAAACGGGGCTTGTAATACAAATCGACGACAGCGTAATTATCCATCCGCTGGCGATGCATTTTGTTCGCCAATATGCAAAGGAAGGATATCAAGTTGCGGTCAACGAATTTCAATTTGCGCCCCGCTATCTGTCGCTGATTGGCGATATTGATTACATTAAGCTGAATTTCAATACGGCGGCAGAGCCAACACTGCGCAATGTCATCGAAATTGCTCACAGCATGGGCAAAAAATGCATTGCGACAGAAATCCGCAGTGAGGAGATCTACAACAAGGCGATTGCCATGGAAGTGGATGCCTTAGAAGGGCCCTACGTGGCGGAGAAACTGGCGACCAAGGCGCATGCCAGCGGCTACCTGCAGAGCAATTTCTTCCGCTTGATGGTGGCTGTAACAAAGGATGAGCCAGATTTGGAGGAAATCGAGCAGATTATCTCCATGGATGCAACGCTCTCCTTCAACCTATTGCGTATGGCCAATTCCATGTACTTTGTTCTCCATCAGCGTGCGACGACCATCCGCCAGGCGGTTATGACACTGGGGATCGCGCAACTGAAGCAGTGGATTTATCTGCTCAGTGCCAGCAATGCAGAAAACGAGGTAGACCCCTCTTCGGAGGAATTCCTGAAAATGTCCTTTATGCGGGCAACGTTCTGCAGCGAGCTGATGAACTATACAAAGAAAATGCCCATTAGCAAAGCGGATGCCTATCTGATGGGTATGTTCTCCACGCTGAATTATCTGATCGATGCACCTTTGGAAGATATTCTAAAAGAGGTTCCGGTGGTCGAAGAGGTAAAAAAAGCGCTGTTGAATCACGAGGGGCGCTGCGGTGCTCTGTACGACCTGGTGCTGAGCTACGAGCGTGCGGATTGGGCGCAGATCAATACACTGACAGAAGAATTGGGTATTCCGACAAATCTGCTGACCAGCCTGTACTTTAACTGCATGGATAATGTGAATATGCTGTGGAAGCAGCTGATCTCTCCAGAAGCGAAGACGGTCGGCGAAATGGAAGGCGCTGCGGAAGGTGGCGCCGAAGATGCTGCGGCGGCAGAACCGGCGATAAAGGAATAACCCATTCCAGTCGCTTCTGAAATCAGGGAGCATTGTGGATATGGATTATATCGCATGCCTGCAATCCCCCGCAGTAAACGCCGACGACAAAATATAAGTACACAAAATGAGGCATAGGTTTTACTATGCCTTTTTGTGTGCGCTGCTTTGTGGCTCCTGCTTTATGGGGTCTGTGCTGTATGACCGCACTTGACAAAAAATGTGTTTGGACAAAGAACCCGGCTTTGAAGAATTGCCGAAAAAATGCATATAAACTTTGAAATTTCAACGAAAAAGAGCTTGACAGTCAAGGAAACTTTTCTTATAATAAACATTGTATTGTGTCGCTGAAAGGTGTACAATTTGTCGCAAGAAAAATACAGAGTGTGGAACGATTTAGCACGTGTATGCGATTGTTCAAAGCCACGGAAGGCTTTTTACGATAAACGCAGGGTGCAGGCTGGAATTCGGCCGTGGCCCTCACGTTAGTTCAGTTGTGCCGAACACGATCAGGCCTTAAGCTCTAAAGCATGAGATAGCAAAAGAGCAGTAACGCAAAGAAGCGAAAGAGCGATGATCTCAGTAGGCAGGGAGGTAAACATGAAATCCTACATTGCAAAACCTCAGGAAGTGGAGAGAAAGTGGTATGTACTCGATGCCGAAGGCAAAACTCTGGGCAGACTGGCCAGCGAAGCTGCTTCCATCCTGAGAGGAAAGAAAAAGCCGATCTATACGCCGCACGTGGATACCGGTGATTATGTTATCATCGTAAATGCGGAAAAGATCGAAGTAACCGGTAAGAAAAGAAAGGAAAAGATCTACAAAAGACACACCGGATATCCCGGTGGACTGAAGGAGATCACTTTCGAGAAATTACTGGAAAAAAATCCTGAAGAGATCCTGCGCCATGCGGTAAAAGGCATGCTGCCGAAAGGACCTCTGGGCAGAGAAATGGCAAAGAAACTGAAGGTATATGCCGGTCCCGACCACAAGCATGTAGCTCAGAAGCCAGAAGTCTGGAATTTTTAGGTGAAGGGAGGAAATCAAAATGGCAAAAATGCAGTACTGCGGAACAGGCAGAAGAAAATCGTCCGTGGCCAGAGTTAGATTGATCCCTGGTACCGGCAGCATTACCGTAAATAAGAAAAACTTAGACGATTATTTCGGTATGGAGATCGTTAAGAGAGAGGTAAAAAGACCGCTGGAGGTTGCTGGTGTAGACGGCAAATTCGACGTAGTAGCCACAGTAAAAGGTGGCGGCTTTACCGGTCAGGCCGGAGCCTTAAGACACGGCATTTCCAGAGCGCTGTGCGTTGCCGATCCGGAAAACAGACCAGCGCTGAAAGCTGCTGGCTTTTTAACCCGCGATCCGAGAATGAAGGAAAGAAAGAAGTACGGCTTAAAGAAAGCCAGAAGAGCATCCCAGTTCTCGAAGCGTTAATGCGCAGAAGAATACGTATAAAAAATCCCCTGAAGACCTACCTTCAGGGGATTTTATTGTATATAAGAAAACCACACGTTGAACGCATGACTGGGGAGTTTGCGCATGAGAGCCGGTCGTCCATTTAGGTAAGGCTTTCTATGTGAAAGCATTCGCGGGATGCCGCGGCTTCAGTAAGGGGAAAGAGAACGACGCGCAGGTGGAACTGTTCGGCTTTGCACCGACATTGGAACAAACCATTGTATTTTTTCGTCGCCGCTTCGATGCTGCGCAGGCCAATGCCATGGGAATCTCCCTTTCGGGTGGAGATCGGAAATCCCTCTGCATCGAAATGCACCTGGCTGGCGCAGGGGTTGTCTATGGAGATCGTCAATCGACGATTTTCAGTCAGTGCGACGGCAAGGCGTATCCAGCGTTCACCGTCGGGAAGCTCTCTGCAGGCGTGAATGGCATTTTCTAACCCATTAGCTAAAATGACGCACAGATTGAGCTCGTCGAAGGGAAACTTCGACGGAAGGCGGATATCCGTGTCGACGGGGCAGTTGATGTCCCTGGCAGATGAAATGTAAAAAGAAAGAACGGCATCAATCGCGGCGTTGGAGCACCAGGATTCGGGAGCAAGATCCGACAGCATTCCGCAGAGCTTTTGTATGTAAAGCCGGGCATTTTCGTCGTCGCCGCGCTGCAGCATACCGTCGAGAGCTGCAAAATGATGGCGCATATCGTGACGGTAAGTACGGCCCAGTTCCATCTTCTGGCGGATGGCCTGATAATCCCGGCGCTGGAATTCCAACTGCCGCTGCATTTCCCGCTGCTGTTCGCCGGTAGTTCGAAGCGATATGGAAAACATCAGAATGCGCAAAAGTACCGCAAAGGCAATCAGTGCAGTCAACAGACAGAAAATGATCGTTGACGGACTGGAGAGATTATTGAGAATATAAGAAAGAAGTAAGAAAACCAAAAGCGTGGGAAACAAAATGACAAGCCAGCCCTGCTCCAAATCCTTCCCATAGCGGTGGAAAGGCAATTTCAGAAAAAAGGCAACTGCGATCAATGCAGAGGCAGCAGCTAGCGCAAGCAACGCAGTTCCGATGGAACGGCCCTGCCATTCGGGAAGGCCGACCCGGGAAAAAAAGAGTAAAACACCTTCATAGAAAAGCTTTAATAGGATTACTGCAATACCCGCGAGGCTCCATATGGCACAAGTCGGAAAAAACCCATCAGCAGAAATAAAGTGAAGGCATACTATCATCGGAAGAAAGGCGCTTATGGGCAGGAGATCGAACAGAGTCGGCACATCCATTCCCTGCACAAGCAGGACAGACTGTAAGCCCAGGACCAATGCCAGAAAGCTTATGCCTATGGCCGTCGTCGCTCTGGGAGAAAAGCGGCTCTCACAGAGTATGGCACAGAGAAAGAAAAATGTAAAGATCGAAACGGCTGCCTCAAAAGCACTGATGATGCCCATGGTTGTATCTCCTCCTTAGTTGTGTGGGAAATCATTCAGCCAGTAATTTTTCCATTGTCGCTTAGCTGCCGGAAGCATGGCTCTCGTCAGAAAGACCTGTTCTCCGCCGTCTAAGTGCATAGAGTTTTTCTCTATGGCAGATACGTAATAGAGATTGACTGCGAAGCTGGAGCCGGCAAGAAAAAACCGATCATCAGACAACAGGGGCGCGATCGCTTCCTGGAAAGAGGTGCGCAGTGTAACGCTGTCAATTAGAGTACTGTCGCACAGATGATAGCGCAGAGTTCGGTTGGAAAGCTCTACATAGAGGATATCGTCAATCCGCACGCGCTGAAGGCCGTTTCTGGTTTTAACCATCAGGCAGGCGGATTTTTGTTTTTCCAGTGCAGCGACGGCCCGGTCCATGGCCTCGTTAAATCGGATCTGCTCTACTGGCTTGAGTAGATAACAGGCGGCCTGCGCCTGGTAAGAATCTATGGCAAACTCAGGAGAGGAGGTCAGATAAACGATCATTCCTTCGCTGGTAAGCTTGCGCAATTCAACGCCCAACTCAATGCCGGAAATCTCCGGCATAATGATATCTAATATGTATATATCGAAACAGCCTTCGTTCTTTGCAACAGAAAGAAGCTGCGAACCGGAGGAAAAGAGAAAAACCTTTGCCAAAAGTCCCGACCGATGGTCGAGATAGGTTTGCAGCATCTGCTTGACGAGCGTGCGCTGTTCTAATTCATCATCACATAGGGCTATTTTTATCATACAACATTTCTCCCTTGAGTGGCAGACGGATTCTGCGCAAAAATCATCAAAATCTGCGCAGCCAACATAGAAAGGATAATTTAATTCAGCATATCATAAGCGGAGAAACATCGTCAAGAAAGTAGCGGAATTTGACTTGCTGGAATGGCGTGAAATTTGCCGGAGCAACGGTTTGATAGCGAAAAAAAACGGAGGCAAAACGGGGGCGAAGCAGAAAGTTCGTGCGATTTTCAGTGATGTCTTGCGCATTTTATGGTATGATGTAAGAACATCAGGAAATAAAACGACGGAGGGATCATTTTATGGAGAAGAGAAACGATCAGGGGTATAAAAAAGCGGACTTAGGTTTAGCAAATCTGCGCTGCCAACAGTGCGGCCACCAGGCGCTCATCAATCAGTACCACTGCTTCGATATGGGGCTAAACCCACAGTGGAAAGAAGTCTTGATGAAAGGGGAGTTCTTTCATTGGGAGTGTCCGGAATGCGGGGCGAAAATGGAGCTGAGCTATCCGTGCCGTTATTTCGACCCGGAGCAGAGGCTGTCCATCGCCCTGGTTCCCGGCCTTGATGTCGGTGGGGGCCAAGAGACAAAAGATCGCATTGCCTCGATGAATGAACGCTTGCAGGATTTGGGAACCCCTGGCTTTCTGCATCGGGCGGCAGGCACTTTTTTTGCTGTACAAGAGCTTGTGCGCCTGCGCGAGGAGGGGCTCGACGACAGGATCGTACAGCTTTTAAAGCCTCTGATTATCGGGGCGCTGCAGTCCGAGGGATTACAGGTTTGGAACGGCTTTTTCGTCGAGGTGGAAGACCCGGAATCTCCAGAAGCGCAACTGCGCATCAACGCGGGGAAGGCACAGCCGCCGCAGGGCGTAATTTACATATCGCTGGAGCAGAACCAGAACAGCATCGGGCAGGAACGGATTTACTGGTACGATATCCATCTGACCGACCGGCAGATTCTGCGCCGTGGAATCAATGAAACCGCATATCACATCTGCCGCAACATGCTGCTTGCCGGTGGAACTGGCGACGGAGAGAGCGGAGAAACAGCGGCGGAAACTGCCTGGGACGATGGGCAGTTCCATCTGTACGATTTGAATTGGGCCATTGATATACACAACCAGAGAAACCACAGGTAGGAGGGAAGAGAGGCATGTTTGGACGGAATAAAAAGAAACAGGCGGCAGGGCAGCCGCTTTCTCAGGCAGAAGAGGCGAAGGCCGCGGGGCGGGCAGCGGAAGCTCTGGAAATCTGCGGTCGCACGATTTTACAGACGGGGGATTTAAACCTGATGGATACGGTAGAGCACTGGCTGTCCGACCGCAGTTTTTTGGCGCAGGCCGGCGAAGCGGCGGTGTGCCGGTGGATTGCCTTTTTAACGCCGGTGCTGGACCGGGTAGAACAGCCCCGGCAGCAACGGCTTTGGGAGGCATGCCTGCAAGTGTTGCGTTCCCTGACCGATACAAAGCCGCGGCACGATACCACAGACCGCTACACGGCAGAATGCATCCTGCTTCGCCACATGCAGAAAAGCGAAGAGGCCCTGGAGGTAGCGCAGACTGGCCTCGAGAAGCACGCGAGCGCTTCCTGCGCCACTTTTGCGGGCTTGTGCTGCATTGATCTGGGAAAGATTGCGCAGGCGGAGAGCTATATCCGCCAGGGGGTTGCGCTCAATCCGGACAATCTGTCGGGCTGCAATGATATGGCCGATTACTTTTTCAATGAACGCTGCTACGAAAAGGCATTGGAATATTACAGCATGGTTGCAGAGACCGGCGATCCCTACGACAGGCAGTGGGCGGTTCCCTCGCTAATATTCTGTCAGTATATGCAAAGCGAAGATCCGATGGATGTAGAGCGGCTAGTGCTGTATGCGGCGGCACAGGCAGAGAACGAAAGAGCGCAACGGCTGTGCGAACTCGTTAGATGGGAGCGCCGGATTCCCTATGTCGAGTATCTGCCCGATATTGCCGATGCCTGTGTAAAGATGATTCCGTCGTTTTGCGAAAAGGATGTTACCGAGGGTACGATGGGGCTTTCCTGCCAGGAGGCAGCAAGCGGCATCAACGCCGTGCGCCTTGCCATGAGCCAGTTTGGAAAACGGCAGGCAAACCTCCACATCGCGGTAACGCATATTCCCAACCCACCGCTGGATCAGGTGCTGATTCCGGAGGGCGCAAGGCTGTGGACCTATCGCATAGATAATGATGCGCAGGCGGCGAAGCAGCCGCCTGCACCAGAGCTTGCCCAGGCAATTCGGAACATTGCGCAGTCGCCGTTTCATCTGCAAAGCTGGTACGAGCAGGCGAAGGCAGTGGCAGCGGATATCGACGAACAGACGATAGAAGGGCTGTACGGCTGCATGGTGCATCCGCCCGCGCCGCAGGTGGAAATTCCGGCAGATCAGTGGGTGCTGCGGGTGCAGTTTGCCGCAGCCTGTGCGCTGGCGCAGGCAGGAAGGGCGCACTTGTCTGCGGAATCGCCGCAGATGAAGCACTACACGGAAGTGCTGCCCTCTCCACAGCTTGTGCGCATCTGCCTGGGGCAGCTGGATTGGCCGGTCATCCCAGCGCTGACGCTTCTCGTCTGGCAGGCGGAGCAGGGCATAGCCAAGGCCGATGCGGTTATGGAGGTAATGGGGCAGCTGTTGACACGGGTGCCCAGAAATGACTATTGCTTTTTTGAGCACGCGCTGGTCTGCGCGCTCAGCCGGATGCCGGAGCAGGACGAGGAATTCAAAGCATCGATGCGTTGCCGCCGCCGGGAAATCGAAAGTTACTGAGGCGTTGGCAGAGGTGCGCGGACATGATAGAGAACTTTGAACAAATGAAGGCGCTGCTCCAAAGTGCACAGCAGCACCGCCCCGTGGTCTGCGTGGCGGCAGCAGCGGACAGGGCGATCATAGAAGCGGTAAAAGCGCTGCAAGAGCAGGACTTGGCGGAAGCGATTCTCACCGGAGATGAAAGCCGTATTCTGCGCCTGTGCCAAGAGGCGGGGGGGCGCAAAATACCGCCGATCATCGCCGCCGAAGGCGAGGAAGATGCCGCGCAAAAGGCGGCAGCGCTTACCGGAGCCGGAGGGGCGCAGGTTCTGATGAAGGGGCAGGTCAACAGCAGTGTATTTTTACGGGCAGTGCTGCGCGAAGAAAACGGCCTTCGCAGTGGCGGGCTTCTGTGCCATCTGGCAGTATTTCAACTGCCAGATGGAAAAAGATTGCAGTTTCATACCGACGGCGGTATGAATTTATTTCCGGACTTAGAAAAAAAGCGGCAGATTTTGGAGCTGTCGGTTGCGGCGCTTCACCGGCTGGGCATCGAATGTCCAAACGTTGCGGCGCTCAGCGCTAACGAAATTGTCAATCCGAAGGTTCCCTCTTCGGTGGATGCTGCCCAGTTGCAGGCACTGTGCCAGGAGGGCGCGATTTCCGGCTGCGTTGTAGAGGGGCCGGTGGCGATGGACGTAGCGCTGTCTTGCGAGGCGGCGGCGCACAAGGGCATACAAAGCCGCATCAGCGGGCGGACCGACCTGTTTTTAATGCCGAATATCGAAGCTGGGAATCTGGTGGGAAAAGCGCTGATGTACTGCGCAGGAGCCAAGATGGCAGGCGTGGTACTGGGCGCGGCCTGCCCGGTGGTAATGACATCGCGGGCAGACGGTGCAGAGGCAAAGCTGAATTCGCTTGTCTTAGCGTTGGCGCTGTGCGCAGACAGAAGGCAGGAGGAGGTGCATCGCCTTTGAAAGCGACAGAAACTTCAGCATACCGCATTTTGGTAATTAACCCTGGTTCGACGTCGACAAAGGTGGCGGTGTACGATAACGAAACGCCGCTGTTTTCCGAAAACGCGGTACATTCGCAGCAGGCGCTCGATACCTGCGGCAGCGACTTGACGGCGCAGCTTCCCCTGCGGATGCAGGTGATGAACCGCATGCTGAAAGAATATGCGGTCGATCCGGCCACGATTTCGGCCGTGGTCGGGCGGGGCGGCATGATTCCGGGCTTAAAAACCGGAGGCTATTACGCGGACAACCAGCTGTGCCGCACGGTAATGCAGGGGGCGCTGATTCCCCACGCATCGAATCTGGGAGCGCTGATGGCGAAAGAAGCCGCGGAGCCTCTGGGCATTCCGGCCTTTATCTACGATGCTGTATCGGCGGCGGACCTGCCAGAAATCGCTACGGTTACAGGCATTCCGGAAATCCGCAGGCAAAGCTACTGCCACGTGCTTAACAGCAGAGCCATGGCCCGCGAATACGCCCGGCAGCAGGGCAGGCGCTACGAGGAGCTGCGGCTGTTGGTAGCGCACCTGGGCGGTGGCATTTCCGTCAGCGCTCACGCCGGTGGGCAGATCATCGACGTGATTACCGACGATGGTGGACCGTTTTCGCCGGAGCGGGCGGGAAGCGTGCCGCTTCTCTACATTATAGATATGTGCTTCAGCGGCGCATATACAAAGGAAGAAGTCGTGCGCAAGCAGCGCGGGCGCGGCGGCCTTGCGGCGCTTTTGGGCACCAGCGACTGCCGGGAAATCGAGCGGCGCATCCAGGATGGCGACGAGTATGCGCAGAAGATGTACCAGGCGCAGGCCTATCAGATCGCCAAGGGAATCGGCGAACTGACGCCTACGCTGTGCGGGCGCATCGATGCCGTCATCCTTACCGGCGGACTGGCCTGGTCGAAGAAGATGACAGGGATGATAAGCGAATACGTAAAAGCCATCGCGCCAGTAGTGGTAATGCCTGGCGAAAAGGAAATGGAAGCCTTGGCATTGGGCGCGCTTCGCCTTTTGCGAGGGCAGGAAGAGGCGCGGCGTTATGAGGTGTGCTGAGGCAGGTGCAGACCGGTGGGAAGCAACACCTGCAGCCTTGAAAACTGACGGATTTTGCACGTTTGCAAGCGGAAATAATCGAAGGAAAACAGCCTACACAGCAGATAGGTGAAAGCTGTTATGACGGGAAAGAAGAAGGGAAAAAGGAAATCCGTGAAATATCAGTGAAGATATAAAATGTCGATAACTTAAAGTTATGATTGAATATATATTTGGTATTTTACATCGTAGAAAATTTAACATATACTTAGTATACCAGAAATTTTAATTTTATAGTTGTTCGGCTGATACAAACACCAATGCTTTTATCTTTTTTCGGTTATGTGGAGGCTGGACAAGAAAGGAAAGGTATCACTAATGGAAAAGCAAAAGAAGAAGTTTGTCATGCCGCATACCTACGTGATATTGATTGCAGTCATCATCCTTATGGCGATCTGCACCTATATCATTCCGGCTGGCGAATACGCCCGTGTCGAAGATCCCAACACAGGCAGAATGGTCGTAGATCCCGACTCCTTTGCTTCTGTAGACGCAAACCCGACGAAGCCCTTCGATCTGGTAAAATCCATCCCCCAGGGTATGGACGCTGCCTGCAGCATCGTGTTCTTTATCTTCATCGTCGGTGGTTCGTTTAACATCATCATGTCCACCGGCGCTATCGAGCGAGGCATCGGAAAGGTAGCCATCGCATCGCGCGGTAAAGAAAAACTGCTGATTCCGCTGGTTGTGTTCATCTTCTCTATCGGCGGCGCCACCTTCGGTATGAGTGAAGAAGCCATTGCCTTCATTCCCATCGGTGTTGCCCTGGCCCGTGCGGTAGGCTACGATGCCATGGTAGGCTGCGCTATCGTATCTCTGGGTGCTGCAGTCGGATTTAACTCCGCCTGGATGAATCCCTTCACCGTAGGTGTTGCCCAGGGGATTGCCGAGCTGCCGACCTTCTCCGGTATCGAGCTTCGTCTGGTTATCTGGGCCGTTTCGCTGGTAGTTACTTCCCTGTACATCATGCGCTATGCCAGTAAGATCAAGAAAAACCCCGAGCTGTCCATCGTTGCTGATATCGAACTCCAGGAAAAGGATAACAAGATCGACCTGGATAATCTGGGCAAAATGAGCGCAAAGGACTCTCTGGTTCTGCTGGCCTTCGTTATCGGCATGCTCATCCTGGTCTATGGCGTATTTACATACGGCTGGTACTTTACTGAAATCTGTGCGCTGTTCATTACCATGGGCGTTGTTTGCGGACTGATTGCAGGCCGCGGCCCCAGCACCATGGCTGGTGACTTCATCGCAGGTGCCAAGGACATCGTATTCGGTGCTCTGGTTGTAGGTATTGCGAGAGCCGTTCTGGTTGTTATGGAAAACGGCCTGATCATCGACTCCGTCGTACACGGTCTTGCCAGCGTCGTTTCGCTGCTGCCCAAGAGCATCGCAGCCATCGGCATGATGATCGTTCAGGTTCTCATCAACTTCTTCATTCCGTCCGGTTCCGGCCAGGCTGCGGTTACCATGCCAATCATGGCTCCGCTGGCTGACATTCTGGGCATGACCCGCCAGACGGCTGTACTGGCCTTCCAGTTTGGCGATGGATTTACCAACTCCATTATCCCGACGTCCGCAACGCTGATGGCCAACCTGTCCATCGCGAAGATCAGCTACGACAGATGGGTAAAATTCGTAGCTCCGCTGATCGGTATCTGGGTTGTCATGGGTATGGCATTTATGGTAATTGCTACCGTAATCAACTACGGACCGTTCTAATAGCTGCGGACCGTTTTGAAATCTGCATAAGTCCAGGCACTTTGCTTGCGATTTATAAATACTAAGTTATGGGCACTCAAAGGCGGCCGGACTGAGGACGGCCGCCGGATGGGCGCCCACATACGAGTATAGCTGGCGAGCGCCTTCAAACAGGTGCTTGCCTTTCTTTTTAAGGATCGCAATGGATAAAAAGACAGGCGGCTCCAACGGAATGCTGATAATCTGTGGATCGTTGCCAAAGGATTCCGGAATGTGCAGCGTGGAGGCAAGGCCGCTATAAATGTAACGGCGCAGCGTAGTCAACTGGTTGGTGCGCAGCATGCAGTTAGAGGTAAGGCTGTATTTTTCAGCCAGGTTACCGGGAAAGCAGTCTGGAAGAAACAGGATCATAGGCTGGTTTTGCAGGGCGAGCTGCGAAATGGCAGGCTGCGAAGACAGTGGATGCCCGGGACTTGTACAAAATTGGAGACTGGTGCGCTTTAAGATGTGGCTCTCGACGGTGGGATAGGGCGTATCGTCCAGCAGGGCGATAGCCAAGTCCAGATCATTGTGTTCGATGCCTTGCAGAGATTCGGCGCAGTCCACATCGTGGATTTCCAGATTGACGCCGAAGTGTTCTCTGGCAATGACGAACAGCTGCGGCAGCATCAGAAGGCTCAGCACTGGCGAAATGCCGATGCGCACCTTGGTTTTGCGGCGCTGTCCCATATCCTGCATTTCGTTCATCAGCGATTCCAGATCGGACAGGATAGCGATGGATTTGCGCAGAAAGATTTCGCCCTCGGCAGTGGGGGCAACCGTTTTATTGGAGCGGGATAAGAGAATAACGCCCAGCTCGTTTTCCAGCTCGCGCATCGCTTTTGTCACCGCAGGCTGTGAAATGTGCAGCTCTTTGGCAGCCCGGGTGATGCTGGAGTAACGGCAGACAGTCTTATAATAGTAGAGTTGATTTAAATTCACAGGAGCTCCTTTCCGCCGTTCGGTTGACACAGGTATGTCGAAAGAAAAAAATACGAATCATAACTGTAGATTATCATATCATAAAAATAAGTTGTTTACAAGGAAAGAGAAAAGGAGAAGAGAGGTATGTGGAACGTAGAACAGTTTCGAAGCGATCTAAAGACCATCGTCGATATCGACAGCGGAAGCAGCGATATTGATGGCGTTCGCCGGGTAGGAGATTTCTTCGAAGAAAAGTGCAGAGCCTTGGGACTGTTTACAAAGAGATATGCCGACGGAACGCAGCTGGAAGCGGGTACTCACGAAGAAGGCGAGATCGACATTTTGATGGTAGGCCACATGGATACGGTCTTTCCGCAGGGGACGGTGGCGCAGCGCCCGTATACGGAGCGCGATGGCATGGCCTACGGTCCAGGTGTAGCCGACATGAAGGCAGGACTTGTGGCAGCGCTCCATCTGACCGAACGCTTAAAGCAGGAGCATCCGGAACTCTCCATACGCCTGGCCTTTACCGGCGATGAAGAAGTGGGCTCGCTGAAATCCCGCGACTGGCTGTTGCAGTTGGGCAAGCAGACGCGCTATGCCTTCGTATTCGAGCCGGGCCGTCCCGGCGGGGCGATGGTGAAAAAGCGCAAGGGAAATATCGACCTGATTTTAAAGTTCCACGGGGTGGCAGCCCATGCGGGAAATGCGCCCGAGAAGGGTTTTAGCGCTGTAACGGAGATGGCCCACTGGATTTTAGAACTGAACAAATTGCAGGACCTTCGCGTGGGGACATCGGTCAACGCTGGCGTAGTTTCCGGCGGCACAGCCTCAAATGTCATTCCCGATTATGCGGAATGCATGGTGGATCTGCGGTTTGAGGCTATGGAAGAAATGGAAAAGATACAAAAGCGCGTGGCAGAGCTTGCAGCAAAGCCCTTTGTGCAAAACGTAACCGTCGATGTGGAATACCAGGGTATTTTTGCCCCTATGAACCCTTCGGAAGCCACCGAGCGGTTGATTTCCCTCACCAACGAAAAGGCGGCGCAGCTGCAGCTGCCTGTGGAATGGGTAGCGGCAGGCGGCGTTTCCGATGCTAACCACCTGGCGGGCCTTGGCGTTCCCACGCTGTGCGGATGCGGACCGGTGGGCAGTGATATGCACAGCGACAAGGAATGGCTGGAACTTGCTTCGATTGAAAAGCGCCTGGATCTTCTATACGCTCTGATGTCGGAGCTGAAAGGAGCGTAAATGAAATTCCAATATATACACAATAACATCAATGTGCTGCATTTGGACCGTTCTCTGGAGTTTTACCAGAAGGCGCTGGGGCTGACAGAGCAGAGGCGCAAGGAGGCTGATGATCACAGCTTTATTCTGGTGTACCTCAGCGACGAGGCGAAAACCCACGAAATAGAGTTGACATGGCTTCGGGACCGCAGCGCGCCGTACAACCTGGGCGACAATGAAATCCACATGGCGTTTTGTACCGATGCCTATGAAGAAGCGCATGCCCTCCATCAGGAAATGAATGCGATCTGCTATGAAAATCCTGACATGGGCATATATTTTATCAGCGATCCAGACGGCTACTGGATAGAGATTATTCCGAGACGTTAAAGTCTTGCACACCGCAGAGGACGGTCTGTGTTATAACCGCCTGGCAGATTGCAGCAGACGATTTACAGCGGTATCGCGCGTGCTGAAATGACTCGAAAAATGAAAAAAGATTATCTTGATTTTTCCCGAAAAAAATAGTATGGTTAGTAATAATTAAAAATTTTCAGACGGGAAAGGGGGTAAAAGAGTGACCATAGAACAACTGAATGCGATTACAGAAAGCGAAGCTTTGGCAGAAGAGATCCGCAAAGAAGCAAAAGCGGCGGCAAAGGCGAAGCGGGAGGCTGCAGAAAAAGAAGCCGCTGCAAACGTCGAAGCTGCCAGGCAGGCAGCAGCACAGGAGTATCGGAAAGCCATGGAAGAAGCTGAGGTCAAAGCCCAGGCGGAATTTCAGCGCATCCTGAACGAAAGTCAAGAAAACAGCCGTTCGATTGAAACTCGGGGGCGAAGCAGAATGCCACAGGCGGTAGGCCGGGTGAAAGAAAGGATTGTGAATTCAAGTGTCAATCGTTAAAATGAAGCGGATATCTGTCGCCGGCATGGCCGAGGACAGAAAAGATCTGATTCGGAAGCTTCAGAAGCTTGGCGCGGTGGAAATCAGCAATCAGGACTGGAAGCTGTCAGACCCGCAGTGGGCGCAGCAGGTGCAAAAGGGCGACCGCGAGCCAGAGCTGACGGAGATCGAGGTGCAGCTGGCAAAGACGCGGCTGGCCATCGAAACGCTGGAGCGTTACGACACAGCCAAAAAGCCCTTGATTTTTACCCGGCGGCTGATGGACGAAGATTCGTTCTTGCAGCAGACAAAGCAAGAGAGTGCACTTTCCAGTTGCCGCGACGAGGCGTTGCGCCTGCGAGAGCAGCTCAATCAGATCGACGAGCAGATCAATCAAAACAATCTGGAAGCAGCGGCCTTAGCGCCCTGGGAAAGCTTCGGCGTTCCGCTCAATCGCTTGCAGACTGCAAAAACAAAGTTGATTTTGGGCTTGCTGCCTCTGGCAGTAGAAACAGGGCAGTGTGCCGGAGCTCTGCAGGAGGAATTTCCTGCGACCGCGTTCTTTGAAATTTCTCGCGATAAATCCATGATTTATGCGGCGGTGATCTGCTTAAAGGAAGAAGAAGAAGACGTGTGGCGGCGGCTGCGCGGTTTCGGTTTTAACCGGATCGCCCTCGAAGAGGCAGATGCGACGGCAAGCCAGCGCAGGGCTGCGCTGACCGCACAGGTGCAAGAGCAGCAGAAGAGCCGCGAGGCCGTGGTGGAAGCATTGAAGGTGCAGGCGGAACATCTGCCAAAGCTTCAGCTGCTGCACGATAGCCTGGCGCTGAAGCGGGACCGCTGCCGCGCCGGCGAAAACTTTTTAAAAACGAAGAAAACCTTCCTTTTAGAAGGTTGGATTCCCGCAGGTTGCGAGGACAAGGCGTCGCAGATTCTGGACAGCTGCGGATGCTGGTACGAATACCGCGAGCCGCAAGACGGCGAGGAAATACCTATTTTACTGCAAAACAGCAGCTTTGCAACGCCGTTTGAGGCCATTACGCAGTTGTATTCCCTTCCGGTGGCAGGGAATATCGACCCCACGAAATTTTTCGCGCCGTTTTACGTTATGTTTTTCGGCATTATGCTGTCGGATGCAGGCTACGGTATCGTTTTAGCGCTGGCCTGCGCACTGCTTCTAAAAAAGTACCGTCTGGAGGGCATGTTCCAGAAAATGATTCGCCTGTTCTTCTACTGCGGGTTATCGACGGTCTTCTGGGGCGCGGTTTTCGGCGGATGGTTCGGCGATTTCTTTACCGTGCTGGGCTCGATGTTCGGCGCAGATATTGCGATACCGCCACTGTGGTTTAATCCGTTGGATAATATTATGGGCATGCTGGTATTTTCGCTGATTTTCGGCGTAATTCATCTGTTTGCCGGCATGGCAGTCAATGCATACCTGCTGATTCGCGACGGCCATCCCTTCGACGCATTTTGCGATGTGGGCCTTTGGTATCTTCTGATCGGCGGCATCGGCGTCATCTTCCTGGGCAGCAGCCTGGGCCTTGCAGGCGTGTCGCAGGCGGGAACATACATGGCAGTTGGCGGCGCGGTCGGCGTGCTTCTAACTGGCGGACGCCACAACAAGGGAATCGGCAAGGTGACCGGTGGCCTGGGTTCGCTCTACAACGTAACCAGCTACCTGTCGGATGTGCTGTCCTATTCCCGGTTGCTGGCGCTGGGCCTGTCTACAGGCGTCGTGGCGCAGGTAGTAAATATGATGGGCTCGCTTGCCGGCGATGGCATCGTGGGGCTGATCGTTTTGATGATTGCCTTTATCATAGGCCACACCTTCAATATGGCAGTCAACCTGCTGGGTTCGTTCGTACACGCCAGCCGGTTGCAGTACGTGGAATTTTTCGGCAAGTTTTATGAAGGCGGTGGCGAACCGTTTTCGCCGTTCCGCGCAGATACAAAGTATGTGAATATCGTTTCTGAAAAATAGGAGGATAAGATAATGGATAACAGTGCAATGGAATATTTATTCAGTGGTACAGGTTTGGCTCTGATCGGAGCGGTAGTAGCGGCTCTGGCAGGAATCGGAAGCGCCGTCGGTATCGGTATTGCCGGGCAGGCGGCAGCAGGCGTTGTGGCGGAAGATCCCAAGAAGTTCGGCCGCGTGCTGATTTTGCAGGCCCTGCCCGGAACCCAGGGTATTTACGGCCTGCTGGTAGCTTTCTTAATCCTCAATAAAATCGGCATGGTCGGCGGAGACGGCCTGATGGAAATTTCCCGTACCACCGGTCTTTACATTCTGGCAGCAGCTCTTCCCATGGGGCTTGTCGGCATCTTCTCCGCCATCTGCCAGGGCAAAGCCGCAGCTGCCGGCATTATGATGGTAGCCAAGCGCCCCGAAGAGTTTGCCAAGGGAACGATTTTCGCAGCTATGGTAGAAACCTATGCGGTATTGGCGCTTCTGATCTCTCTGATTATGCTGATGGGACTGAACGTAACGGCAATGTAATCTGACGGATTTCCAATGTCCGATCTCAGCGCGGAGCAATCAGCGGCGCAAAGAAGGCCGCGCCCGGCTCTTTGCAGAGGCGGCGGCTTGCGCCCAGCTTTTTATGTTGATCCAGCGCAGATAGTAAAGAAGAGAGGAACGCGATGAGTTTAGAGAAGATAACAGAGCGAATTATAGCGGAGGTTAGACAGGAAGAAAAAACACTGCTTGCAGAGGCCGAGGCCCAGGCAGAGAATATTTTAAAGCGGGCCGATCAGAAGGTGGCGGAAATCCGCCGTCAGGCAGAGGAAAAAGCGGCGGCAGATGCCAGAATGCTCTTGGAGCGGCAGACGCTTGCGGCGCGCCTGGAGGGGCGTAAGATGGATCTTGCCACACGGCAGACGCTGATTGCAGAGAGCATCGAAAGCGCCATGGAGCAGCTTGCGGCACTTCCCGATGAGGACTATGCCAAACTGCTTGCGCAGATGATTGGCGACAGCGCGGCCAAAGGCGGCGAAATTGTGATGAATGCTGCCGACCGGAAGCGGGTAGGGCAGCGTTTGGTGCAGCTTTTGAACGCGCAGAATCCGACGCAGCCGATAACACTTGCAGAGGAGACGGTGCGGACGCGAGGCGGCCTTATCCTGCGGCAGGGAGCGGTAGCGTTGAACGCGACCTTCGAGGTTATCATTGATACGTATGACAACGCCGTGCAGAGGGAAGCTGCGGAGGCGCTGTTCGGTCAGGAGGGATAACGTTGAGCAGGAGAAAAGATGAAGCTTACATCTTCGCCTGTGCGCGGATTCGGAGCAACGAGCGCAGCTTGCTTTCCGACCTTCAGTTCGAAAAGATGGTTACGGCGAAAGACTTAGCAGAAGCAGCGGCAGTGCTTGCCGAGGCGGGCTACGAAGTCGCATCTTCCGGCGGGGCTTCGGTTCCAGGAGCGCAAACCCCGTCGGGCACGCCTGTCGGTACTGCAGGACGATCCAAGGAAACCATCGACAGCGACCGGATTTTAACGGCGGAGCAAAATAAACTGTACGATGTAGTGCGGTCGGCGCTTCCCGATGCGCAGGAAATTTCCGCTCTGCTGCTTCCGGGCGATTACCATAATCTGAAGGTGTTGCTAAAAGCGGAGTTTTTAAAAACCGATCCAGCACCCCTGATGGTATCGACGGGTACGATAGACCCTGTGCGGCTGCAGGAAATGCTGCGGGAAAGAAGCCTGGCGGACCTGAGCCCCTGCATGAGGCAGGGCGTAGAGCAGGCGATTGCACAGTTTGCTAAAAATGCAGACCCGCAGCAGGTGGATTTTATTTTAGACCGGGCCTGCTATCAGGATATGGCAGCTGCGGCCGAACGCCTAGGAAATGCGTTTATCATCGGCTATGTCAGGCGACTGATCGACTGCTTAAACGTCAAGGCGTTTGTGCGGCTGCGGCGCATGGGAAAAAGCTTCGAAAGCCTGCGCGAGGTATTTTTGCCGGGCGGAACCGTTCCCGAATCGCTGCTGACCGATGTATATGAAGAACCGCTGTCCCGCGCAGCGGAGCTTTTAATGACCTACGGATTTCAGCCGGCGTTTTCCGAAGGGGGAGCGGATATCGAAGAGAACGGGCGCTTTACGCGCTTTGAGCGGATGTGCGACGACTTTTTGATGGAATATATCCGACAGGCCAAGTACGTCAGCTTCGGCATCGAGCCGGTGGCCGCGTACCTGCTGGCAAAGGAAAGCGAACTGAAGACAGTGCGGATTCTGCTGGCCGGAAAGGCCGCAAACCTTCCGCCTGCGCAGATTCGAGAAAGAATGAGGGCTGCTTATGTATAAAATCGGAGTCATCGGCGATAAAGAAAGCGTCTGGGGCTTCAAGGCGGTAGGCCTTCATACGCAGGCCTGCGAAAGCAGCGAAGAAGCCGCAAACGCCCTGCATCGCATGGCAAAAGAGGAGTATGCGATTATCTATATTACAGAAAGCCTGTGCGCGGAGCTGACCGGGGATATGGATCAATACAGAAGTCAGCCGCTGCCGGCGATTATCCCCATTCCCGGCAGGGAGGGGAGCCTGGGCATCGGAATGCGGAATGTGAAGAATGCAGTGGAAAAGGCCGTTGGCGTGGATCTGCTGTTCGGAGGTGAATAAGATGAGTCAGGGAAAGATAGTCAAGGTCTCCGGGCCGCTGGTTGTGGCCTCGGGTATGGAGCACGCTGACATGTTCGACGTGGTCCGCGTCAGCAATAAAGGGCTGATCGGAGAAATCATCGAAATGCGCGGAGGCATGGCCTCCGTTCAGGTATACGAAGAAACCGCTGGCCTGGGCCCGGGAGAACCGGTCATTACCACAGGCGCACCGCTGTCTGTAGAGCTTGGGCCGGGCCTGATCGAAACGATGTACGACGGCATCCAGCGTCCGCTGGCGGCGATGTATGCCATGGCGGGAAGCAACATTACCCGCGGCATCAACGTTCCGGCGTTGGACCGCGAAAAGAAGTGGGAATTTGTTCCGGCGGTCAAGGCCGGCGATGCGGTGGAGGCGGGCGACATCATCGGAACCGTGCAGGAAACCGTAGTCGTTGAGCATCGCATTATGGTGCCTTACGGTGTTTCCGGCGTGGTGCAGTCCATCGAAAAGGGAAGCTTTACGGTAGAAGAAACAGTCTGCACGCTGAAGGCGGAGAGCGGCGAGACAGTATCGCTTTCCATGCTGCAGAAGTGGCCGGTGCGCAGAGGCCGCCCATATAAAGAAAAATTGGTGCCGGAGATGCCGCTGATCTCCGGGCAGCGGGTCATCGACACGCTGTTTCCCATCGCCAAGGGCGGTGTTGCCGCTGTTCCGGGGCCTTTCGGCAGCGGAAAGACGGTCGTACAACACCAGCTTGCCAAGTGGGCGGATGCGGACATCGTAGTCTACATCGGCTGCGGCGAGCGCGGAAACGAGATGACCGACGTACTGAACGAGTTTCCGGAGCTGGTAGACCCCAAGACCGGCCAGTCGCTGATGAAGCGGACGGTGCTGATTGCCAACACCTCGGATATGCCGGTAGCGGCGCGTGAAGCTTCCATCTATACGGGAATTACTATCGCCGAATATTTCCGCGATATGGGATATTCCGTGGCGCTGATGGCGGACTCCACCTCGCGCTGGGCGGAGGCGCTGCGCGAAATGTCCGGACGTCTGGAAGAGATGCCCGGTGAAGAGGGCTATCCCGCCTACCTGGGTTCGCGGTTAGCGAGTTTTTATGAAAGAGCAGGCCGCGTAGTCAGCCTGGGAAAAGACGGCCGCGTGGGCGCACTGTCTGCCATTGGTGCGGTTTCGCCTCCCGGCGGCGACACTTCCGAGCCGGTATCGCAGGCGACGCTGCGCATCGTTAAAGTATTCTGGTGCCTGGATTCGGCGCTGGCCTACAGCCGCCACTTCCCGGCCATCAACTGGCTGCAGAGCTATTCGCTGTACGTGGACCGCTTGACAAAGTGGTACGAAGATAATGTAAGCCCCGATTTCCCGAAGATGCGTGCAGAGACGATGCACCTGCTTCAGGAAGAGGCGGAGCTGAACGAAATCGTACAGCTGGTCGGCGTGGACGCGCTGTCTCCTTCGGATCGAATTAAGCTGGAGGCCTGCAAGTCCATCCGCGAGGACTATCTGCATCAGGATGCGTTTAACGAGGTGGATACGTATACCTCGATGAACAAACAATACAAGTTGCTGGGCCTGATTTTAGCGTACTATCACCAGTCGACGCAGGCAGCGGCAGCGGGTGCCGATTTCAACGCGCTGGTTAAGCTGCCCGTGCGGGAGGCCATCGGGCGCTTTAAGTACATCGAAGAAGCCAGAATCGACCAGGCGTATGAGGATATCATGCAGGAGCTGACCGGCAGCATTTCTGCGCTGACAGGACAGGGGGAGAAAGATGATTAAGGAATATAAAACCATCGCCGAAGTGGCCGGCCCGCTGATGCTGGTTAAGGGCGTGGAAGATGTAACATACGACGAGCTGGGCCACATCATTTTACCCAGCGGCGAGCAGCGGCGCTGCCGCGTGCTGGAGGTCAACGGCAGCGATGTTCTGGTGCAGCTGTTCGATAACGCTGCCGGCATCAACCTGAAAGAAAGCTCAGTCAAGTTCTTCGGCCGCAGCATGGAGCTGGACGTATCTCCGGAAATGTTGGGACGCGTATTCGACGGTATGGGCCATCCGAAGGATGGCGGCCCGGAACTGATTGCCGACAAGCATCTGGATATCAACGGCCTGCCCATGAACCCGGCGGCCCGCGAATATCCGTCGGAGTTTATTCAGACGGGCGTTTCCGCCATCGACGGCTTAAATACGCTGGTGCGCGGACAGAAGCTGCCGATCTTCTCCGGTTCGGGCCTGCCTCATGCAGAGCTTGCGGCGCAGATTGCCCGCCAGGCGAAAGTATTGGGAAGCGACAGCAAGTTCGCCGTGGTCTTTGCCGCCATCGGTATTACCTACGAAGAAGCAGACTTCTTTGTTTCGGACTTTAAAAAAACCGGCGCCATCGACCGTGCAGTGCTGTTTATGAATCTGGCCAGCGACCCGGCGGTCGAACGTATCGCTACGCCGCGTATGGCCCTGACAGCAGCGGAATACCTGGCGTTTGATCTGGGCATGCACGTGCTGGTTATCCTGACGGATATCACCAACTACGCGGAAGCGCTGCGCGAGGTTTCGGCAGCGCGCAAAGAGGTTCCGGGGCGCAGAGGCTATCCCGGTTATCTGTACACGGACCTGGCGACCATGTACGAGCGGGCCGGAAAGAAGCGGAATGTCGAAGGCTCGATTACGATGATACCGATTTTAACCATGCCCGAGGACGACAAGACGCATCCGATTCCTGACCTGACAGGGTATATTACCGAAGGGCAGATCATTCTGTCCCGCGAGCTGTACCGCAAGGGCATAAAGCCGCCCATCGACGTTTTGCCGTCGCTGTCCCGTCTAAAAGACAAGGGCATCGGCGTGGGCAAGACCCGCGAGGACCACTCCGGCACCATGAACCAGCTGTTTGCGGCCTATGCCCGCGGCAAGGAGTGCAAAGAGCTGATGGCCATTCTGGGCGAGGCAGCGCTGTCCGATGTGGATTTGCTGTACGCCAAGTTTGCCGATGCGTTCGAGCAGGAATACGTATCGCAGGGCTACGAGAACAACCGCGGCATCGAAGAAACGCTGGACATCGGCTGGAAGCTTCTGACGATGCTGCCCAGGATCGAGCTGAAGCGTATTAAGGACGAGATGCTGGATCGCTACCTGCCAAAGGCCATGGCCGCTGCCGGCATATCAGAAGACGCTGCTGCTGATGCACAGGCGGATACCAGTGCTGCCGACGGCGCAGGAGAGCAGTAAAGGAGGCCGGGAATGGCGAGATTGAATGTAAATCCGACCCGTATGGTGCTGAGCAATCTGCGCAAGCGGCTAAAGACAGCGACTCGCGGCCACAAGCTGATGAAGGATAAGCGCGACGAATTGATGAAGCGCTTTTTGGAGCTGGCCCGGGAAACAAAAGAATTTCGCAGCCAGGTCGAGCAGCAGTTGTCGGAGATTTACGGCAGCTTTACCATTGCCAGCGCCGTGATGTCCAGCCAGTATATGGAGGAAGCCCTGATGTTTCCCAAGCAGGGGGTAGCCATCGAGGTCGGGCAGAAAAACGTAATGAGCGTAAACGTTCCCGTGTTCCAGTTTACGACTACCACTGAAGACACGGCGGACATCTACCCGTATGGCCTGGCGACCACATCTGGCGAGCTGGACAGCGCGATTGCCGGGCTGGCAAAGGTCTTTCCGGCCATGCTGTCGCTTGCGGCCAGCGAAAAAGAGCTGGCGCTGCTGGCAGACGAGATCGAAAAGACGCGTCGCCGGGTAAACGCTCTGGAATACGTAATGATTCCGCAGCTGGAAGAAACGATCCGCTACATCACGATGAAACTCGATGAAAACGAACGCGGAAACCAGACGCGCCTGATGAAAGTCAAGGACATGATGCTTCAGGAATCCATCGAACAGAAGCGGATGCGCGACCGGGAAATGGAACTTCAGGCGCAGTAAAAACCACAAAAAAAGCATAAAAAGAACAGCTCCGGCATAAAGTCGGGGCTGTTTCGTTGTTAGTTCCGCGTTAATCTTGTTGCGGCTCGCATAAAGCCTGCCTCCGGCGCATAGATTGATGCAGGAGGTGGTGTTTCATGTTCGATGCACAAGGATTGTTTACGGAGCTGTACGACTGGATTTTACAGACCAACCCGCAGGCAATGGCGAATGTAAAAGGAGGGGCCGGAAACGAAGAACTGAACGGCGTAATTTATTTTTTTCAGACAGAGATGGGCGTTGTCGTGATGTATTCCGTAGGCGGGTTGCCGGTGAATACGCAAAGCTGCACAGGGTCTGTGTTTGCCATGCACATTCACGAGGGGGGAAGCTGCGCGGGAACCGCAGACGATCCGTTTTCTGAAACTGGCGGACATTACAACCCCTACGGGTGCCCGCATCCTTACCAGGCGGGAGACCTGCCGCCGCTGTTCAGCAATGGTGGATATGCGTTTGGCGCGGTGCTGAGCAGCCGCTTCGGCGTGGAAGAAATTCTGGGAAGAACCGTAGTGGTTCACGCCGATGTCGATGATTTTCATACGCAGCCCGCTGGAAATTCCGGAAAGAAAATCGCATGCGGTGTAATCTACGCATTGGATAGCGCAGACAAAACATGCGTTGAGGCAAAATAGAAAGCACAGCTTGCTTTTTTGGGGAAAGTGTGTCAAAATTTCTGATAGAAATACGTTTACGAGACCGCTGCACAGGTTTTAGAAATAAGAAAGGAAGCACAAACGATGAAATACTGTTGTCCAGAGCACATCGACGGCTACTGTCAGCCGGTGATCGACGAAAGCCCATTTCGGGAAATCCGCGATAAATATGCGAATGCGCACCGGTTTTTGTATCAGATAAAATGCGACTGCGGAGGCTATGTTTTCCGCATTGTGTGCGATAAACATCCTACTCTGGTCGCTGTCTGCCCTCACTGCGGCAGAAAAATTACGGTATTTGATATGGCGGAATACACCACAGGGAGCAAGGGCGAAGAAGCACTGGAGGGCATTTTGCTTCGCACTGGCGATGGAAACGAGCTGTTTCAGCTCTGCGCCATGTACGAATACGGCGAGGTCTACCGCGGCTTTGGCGATGGCTTCGATTTTAACGATGTTTCCTGGGGAAGCGCATGGGCCTGTGATGAGGCAACAAAGCGCATTACGATGGTGCTGGATAAAGAAATCGAATAGGCATCGGAAGTGCACTCCACCGCAAGGCAGCAACATCGGGCGCAATGTCAGCGGATGCGGCAGCACTCCCGGGAGAGCCGTGCTCCTCATTCAAATCCATGAAACGATACTAAGCTCTGGAATCTGGCAGGCGTCAGAATCCGGAGCTTTTTCTTTTGAATCTCCACAGCGCCTTCCTTGCGCAGGGCGGAGCAGACCCGGGAGACCTGAACCCGGGAGGCTCCGATGGCCGAGGCCAGCTCTGACTGCGAAAAGGGCAGATAGCCTAAAGCGTGGTAATCTTCGCTCTGCATGTACAAAACGATAAAATTAGCCAATTTAGAAAGAACACTGTTGCTGGACTGAGATTCGGCATCGTAGCACATGAGCTTTAGAACATCGCTGTAGTACAGCAGCAAATCAGTGGCAAACTGGGGATTTTTTCGAAAGAGCCCGGTCAGATCCTGCGCAGAGAGCTGGAGTACAGACAGAGGGGTAAGCGCCGTAGTAGTTACCACAACGCTGCTGTTCTGGCGCAGCCCGTCCATGACGAAAAGCGAGTTTTTCCGGTGATAGCCCAGGATGCGCTCATAACCGTGCACATTGAGAACGCTGACCTTTACCAGCCCATCCAAAAGAAAATAGACGCAAGGGGAAGGCGAACCGCCACTGCTGATTGCCGTGTGGCGGGCAATGGAGATGGGAGGGGCGGAATGTTTTAGAAGAAATTCCCGGTAGTCTTTCAGACTGTCATTTAAAATAAACGAAAAAGAACAATCGGTGCGGCAATCAGTTTTCATACAACTTGTAATCTCCTGTATATTTTTAATAACAGTATCATACGATATTGTTTTATTTTTGTCAATCCTTGTATAATGACAGGCAAAGATGCGCTGTTTCGACAAAAATCGTTCTTTCACGTGCGGGAATTTGCATGCGCTGTGCCCAAGATTGTGGAAAAATGCGCGCAGGGCATGGAACGAAAGAGGAACGGCAGCTACAAACTAACAAAAGAAAACCGCTTTTGGTGAACGGGCGCAGGAATGCTTCTGTAGAGAAGACGTTTTCCCGGCAGCATGCAGGCGTTTGTTTACCGGGCAAGTCAGGAACAGCAGCAAATCTGCGCAAAGCGATACGCGCAGGTCAACGCTGCAGCAAGGAGGAAAAAATGTCAAAGCCAATGTTTCCCCATCTGTTTTCGCCGGCAAAGATCGGCAATCTGGAGCTGAAAAACCGCATTTTGAAAGCACCGCAGTCCTCGGGCATGAGCAACATGGACGGTACGGTGTCGGAACGGCTGGTTCGCTATTACAGAAAGCAGGCAGCTGGCGGCGCGGGCATGATCGTAGTCGAATACGCATATGTGGACGACATCGGCGCAAAATCCGCTCACTGCCACCTGGGTATTTCCAGCAATGAGCACATTCCCGGCCTGGCGTGGCTTGCGGAAAATATCAGAGAGCAGGGTTCGGTGCCCGCGATTCAGATCGAACACTGCGGCCGGCAGAAGTTCCTGGGAACACAGCCCATCTGCGCGCCCTCTGCCATTCCCTGGCCAAAACTGTGGAATCAATACGGCGTACAGGCAGTTCCTCACGTGCTGACCATCGAGGAGATTCAGGACATCGTAAAAGCGTTTGGCGACTCGGCGCTGCGGGCGAAGATGGCGGGCTTTGAACTTGTGGAAATCCACGGTGCGCACGGATACCTGCTGACTAACTTCTTCTCGCCCACCACAAACCACAGAGATGACCTGTACGGCGGCAGCCTGGAAAACCGCATGCGCATTTATGTGGAAATCGTGCGCGACGTGCGGAAGAAGGTAGGACCGGACTTCCCGGTTACCATCCGCCTCAGCGGTACGGATTACGAGCCTGACGGCTTCCCCATCGAGGACACCATCGAGCTTGCCAAGGTGCTGGAGCGCGAAGGAATTGACGCCTTCCACATTTCCGGCGGCGACCACCATCAGATGATCCATCAGGTATCGCCCATGGCCATGCCGCGCTGCTACAATACCTGGGCGGCGGCAGAGATCAAGAAGGCGGTTTCTGTACCGGTGATCGCTTCCGGTTCCATTACGCTGCCGGAGCTGGCGGAAGAAATCATCGCTTCCGGCAAGGGCGACTTCGTGGGCTTGGGCCGTCCGCTGTGGGCCGATCCCGAATGGCCGCTGAAGGCAGAAGAGGGCCGGCCGGAGGATATCCGTCCCTGCATCCGCTGCAACGAAGGCTGTCTGGAGCGGACTTTCTTCAACTATAAAGCGATTACCTGTGCGGTCAATCCCACCATCAGCCGCGAGGGCGAGCTGGAAATCACAGAGGCGGCGAAAAAGCGCAACATCGCCGTCGTAGGAGCTGGCCCGGCAGGGCTTGAAGTAGCGCGGGTGCTTAAGCTGCGCGGCCACGAGGTTACGATTTTCGAAAAGGGAAAGAAGGGCGGCCAGCTGAACGAGGCTTCCGTTCCGGACTTTAAGGCGGACATCCGTTCGCTGAAAGAATCCATGCTGACAGCAGTGGATAAGCTGGGAATTGCCATTGTGGAAAAAGAAGTCACTGCGGCAGATCTGGAAACGTATGATGCAGTTGTCTGCGCTACGGGAAGCACACCCAAGAAGCTGCCGCTGCCCGGCGCAGATCTGGACATTGCCGTGGATGCGGCCGATTATCTGAACGATAAAAAGGCAGTAGGCAAGAAGGTTGTTGTTTTGGGTGTTGGCCTGGTGGGCTCGGAAACCGCGCTGCACCTTGCAGAAAACGGCCACCAGGTAACGCTGGTTGGCAGAAAGCCCGACATTATGAAGGGCGTAGCTGTTACGGATTTCCTGGCCTACATGGAGCGGATTGCCAAGACGGATATGGAAATTTGCACCCTGACCACGCCGCTGGAAATCGTAGCTGACGGCGTTATGGTCGAGCACAAGGGCAAGCGCCGCAAAATCGAAGCCGATACCGTGCTCTATGCGTTTGGCGCAAAGACAGAACAGGATTTGTACCACGCGCTGAAGGAAGCCGGCAAAGAAGCCTATCTGATCGGCGATGCGGTATTCCCCGGAAAGATTATGGATGCGATCCACACCGGCTACCGCTTGGGCCTGAAGCTGTAACCATCTTCGACTGCAAACGCAAGCGGATAGAGCAAATAAAACAAGGGACTGCCACGCGAAAGGCAGTCCCTTGTTTGCTGCTATGCGTTGAGCACAGCGCGCTGTGAACGTGCGAGCTCGTCTAAATACTCACCCAGCTTTTCCAATCCTTCTCTGAAATATGCTACGTCGCCGAAGCCATAGCCGATGCGGAAGCTTTTTTCCTGCTGAAAAC
>CATJIF010000126.1 GCA_949740445.1 uncultured Peptostreptococcaceae bacterium
TATGGTGCGCTCCACCGGCCATTCAGCCATCGGCCATCACCTCCTTTTATTGTGTCCCTGCGCTCAAAAGAAATTCCAGCAAACGCCTGAAAACAAACAGCTCTTCTTTCTGTTACTGCCAGTGTATCACAAACGCTTTGATCTGTCACTTATCTTATTCGAGCTTCCAGTATATCGCTGCCCTCGGTCGGAGTTGCGCATAATCTGTCGCCTGTGGGCCCATGTAGCGGCACGGTCAGCATCCTCTTTTGCTGTTTTACCGCCAGACAATATGCGCTGCCGGAAAACAGTTGACACTGGAAAGGAATACCCGCTACAATAAAGTGATCCCCTGTTGCCGAACGCCCGCGTTTCTAATAGCCTGCGCGTTTGACGGCCAGGGGATGAGATCGCCGCATCCAGCGTTTTATCTGCATCTTGCGCATTGCGGCACGGGACAGAATGGAGATTGAAATGAGTGAATTGATTGCAGAGCACATATCCCACGGCTTTGGCAGCCGAAAAATTCTGGAGGATGCCTCCTTCCGGCTGCAAAAAGGAGAGCACGTCGGTTTAATCGGCGCCAACGGCGAGGGAAAATCCACGTTTTTAAATATCATTACCGGCCAGCTGATGCCGGATGAGGGCAGCATCCAATGGGGAAAGCGCACCTCGGTAGGCTATCTCGACCAGCATTCTTCGCTGAAACCGGGGTCTACCATCCGGCAGGTGCTTCGCGAAGCGTTTCAGACCTACTTTTCTCTCGAACAGGAGATGCTGAAGCTCTACGAGGACATGGCGACCGCTGACGGGGAACAGATGGAGCGCATGATGGAGGATGCCGGAGAAATCCAGGCGCTTTTGGAGCACAGCGGCTTTTATGCGCTGGATGCCAGAATCGACGAGGTTGCCAACGGTCTGGGGCTTGGCGCCATCGGCCTGGAACGCGATGTGGCGGACCTGTCCGGCGGGCAGCGGACCAAGGTGCTTTTAACCAAGCTCCTGCTTTCCGACCCTTCTATCCTGATTCTGGACGAGCCCACCAATTATCTGGATGTGGAGCACATCCAGTGGCTGACCCGCTATCTTCAGGAGTTTGAAAATGCCTTTATTCTGGTATCGCACGATGTGGGATTTCTCAACGATGTGGTGAATGTGGTCTATCACGTCAACGACGGCGAGCTTTCGCGCTACACGGGAAATTACGACCAGTTTACCCGCATGTACGAAATCAAAAAGCGCCAGGAAGCCCAAGCTTACGAAAAGCAGCAGGCGGAAATCGAGCGGATGGAGGATTTTATCGCCCGAAACAAAGCTCGCGTAGCTACCCGCGGCATGGCCAACAGCCGCCAGAAAATGTTGGACCGCATGGAGGTGCTGGAAAAACCGAAGGAAAAGCTCAAGCCTACCTTTGGTTTTCAGGAAGCCCGCACGCCCTCCCGCTTTATCGCCGTGGCGCAGGACCTGGTTTTGGGCTACCAGGAGCCTCTTACGCGGCCGGTATCCTTTGCCTTGGAGCGCGGACAGAAGGTCGCTGTGGTCGGCACCAACGGCCTGGGAAAAACCACGCTTTTAAAAACCATTTTAGGCAAAATCCCCGCCTTATCGGGAAGCATCCAGCAGGGGGATTTCTTAATTCCCGGCTACTTCGAGCAGGAGGCCGAACGCGACAGCGGCAAAACGGCGCTGGAAAGCTTCTGGGATGAATTTCCAACGCTGACCAACGGCGAGGTCCGCGCAGCTTTAGCGCGCTGCGGCTTAACTTCCGAACACATCACTTCGCAGATGCGGGTGCTCTCCGGCGGCGAAAACGCCAAGGTCCGCCTGGCAAAACTAATGCAGCGCCCCGCTAACTGGCTGGTACTGGACGAGCCTACCAACCATCTGGATGTGGAGGCCAAGGAGGAGCTGAAACGCGCCCTTGCCCAATATAAAGGAACGATTCTTCTCGTCTGCCACGAGCCGGATTTCTATCGCGGCTGGGTCAGCGATGTGTGGAACGTGGAGGACTGGACGACAAAGATTGTCTAAGACAGGAGGTATGTTACATGATTATCGACAAAAATCCCCAAATGACTGAGTGCCTCGCCGCCTACAACCGCGGCGATACCGCAGAGGGACGGCGGCTTCTGGATGCCTTCCTAAAAGAGGTCGCAGACAGCGGGCAGGATCACTGCACCTGCAAAGAGCCCTGCAAATATCACGGCAAATGCAAGGAATGCGTGGTTCAGCACCGCGGCGGAAACGATCATCTTCCCCGCTGCTTCCACGACATGTTGAACGACCGCATCTCTGCCCTGTCAGCGCTGACAGAAAACAGCCTGAAAGAACGCCTGTAGGGCCTAAACCGTCGCATCCGGCTGCCGCAGCATCATTGGATGCCCTCACATACAAGAAAACTACCATCGAGTGTAGCCGGGCAGCAGATCGCCTCAGCCCGGCGGATAGCTCCTGCCTGCGGCGCTTGCCTGAAAGCACCGGACAAACCTTCCCTTCCGCTGCACGGTAACGCTGTAGCCCTCGCGCCAAAGCGCTTCTTCCAATTCGCCGGCCAGAGGAAAGTATTCGGTAGAAATTTCCTGCATGCCGCGCTGGTCGCCGGTTTCTTCGTACAGCTGCTTCCAGCGCTGCTTTTCGTCTGCGGACTGGAAAAAGCGGTCTACGATGTAGAGAATGCCTTCCGGCTTTAACATAGCCAGCAGGTTTTTCAGCGCCAGCTGCTGCTCTGCGTAGTTCAAATGGTGCAGCAGAAAGGTGGAGATGACCACATCGTATTCTCCCTGCTGCGTCGGCACATCCAGAACATCCTGCAGAAGATAGCGCTGCGCCGCAAAGGTCTGGCGGGCATAGAGCAGCATCGGCAGGCTGTTATCCAGAATCGTTACCTGGGAAAACCCCCTCAGCTCCTTCCACAGATAGCAGGTGCCCCCGCCGGCATCTAAAATGCGGCTGTCTTTGGGAAGCTTTCGCAAAAACTGCCGGGCCTGGCCGATTCCTTCCTGGTATTCGCTGTCCTCCTGCAAAAACCGGGCAACGTAGTTTTCCGCCATCTCGTCGAAATTCCACTGGTCGCGGATGGTGTCGTACATGGATGCCGTCTCCTGTTCGTACAGGCTGTCCATGGGAGAGGCTCCCGCAAGCATCCGGTTGATGGCCGCGGTAATGTTCTGCCGCTTTTGTTTCAGCTGCTGCCGCTGCATTTCAATGGCCTTTAACTGCACATAAAATGCGTACAGCATACTTTCCACATCGTCCTGCTTTTCCTGGAAAATGCGTCTGATCTCTTTTACGGAAAACCCCAGCTTCCGCAGCATGGCGATCATGCGGATGCGCAGGGCATCGCTCTCCGAGTATTCGCGGTAATTGTTTTCGCCCCGCTTGGGCCGGATCAGCCCGCCTTCTTCGTATACGCGCAGCATTTTAGGCGTTACGGACAGCTGCCGGCAAATCTGTCTGGTGTTCATTCGATCAGCATGCCGCTCTTTACTTCTTCCGCTGCCGCCTCGCCGCGCAGAAGCCGCAGGAGCGCCAGCGAGAATTCCAGCCCTGCGCCGGGCCCCTTTCCGGTGATGATGCTTCCATCCACGCAGACGCGCTTGCCCGTGGCCTCTGCACCGGTCAGCTTATCTTCCATGCCGGGATAGATGGTCGCTTTCTTTCCCTGCAGTATACCCAGCGCCCCGAATACCATCGGTGCCGCACAGATGGCTGCCGTGTATTTCCCCTCGGCGGCAAAGCGCAAAATCTGCCCGCACAGGCCTTCGTGCGCTCCCAAATTCGCCGCTCCCGGCATTCCTCCGGGCAGCACGATCATCTCGCAGCTGTCGTAATCCGCCTCGGAAAAAAGCAGGTCTGCCGCAACCCCGATTCCGTGCGCACCGACTACTACCCGCTCGCCGCTCACCGATACCGTCTTTACGCAGACGCCGCCGCGGCGCAGCACATCCACCGGGCTGAGCGCCTCCAATTCCTCAAATCCTGTCGCCAAATGCACGTATACACACATGCGCTTGCTCCTTTCTGCCGCATTGCTGCAGCCGTACTTCCTGTATGATTCCCTCTTTTCGCTTTATGCAAATTCAATGATGCCGTCGCAGATGCGCTTTACCACTGCCAGCGATTCGACCCAGTAACCCGCCTGCCGCAGCCTGCTGCTGCCGCCCTGAAATTGCTTTTCAATCACCGCGCCGATGCCCACAACTGTGCCGCCCGCCTGTTCTACCAGCCGGACAAGGCCAAAGGCAGCCTCGCCGTGTGCCATAAAATCGTCTAAAATCAGCACCCGGTCTTCGGCGGACAAATACTTTCTGGCGATCCGCGCCACGCTGACTGTCCCTTTGGTAAAGGATGTTACCTCCGCACCGTAGTATTCTTCTGTCATCGTATTCGGGGCTGTCTTTTTGGCAAATACCACCGGCACATTCCCGAACCACGGCGCTGCCATGCAGGCTACAGCGATGCCGGAGGCCTCGATGGTCAGCAGCTTCGTTACCTTTTCGCCGGAAAACCGCCGGGCGAACTCCCGCCCGATTTCGTTTAACAGCACCACGTCCAGCTGGTGATTTAAAAAGGAATCCACCTTCAGAATTTCCGTACCTACCGCTGTGCCATCCTGCCGTATTCTTTCTTTTAATTGCTTCATAAGGCCTCCCTGCGGCTCTGCACATTGATATTCTTTACGTGCAGAGCCCCATGTCTGCACCGCCGGCAGCTACTCCGGAATCTGCCAGTTGATTTCCGTCAGCCCCTGCTCTTTTAAGAACAGATTGGCGCGGGAGAAGTGGCGGCATCCGAAAAAGCCGTTGTGCGCCGATAAGGGACTGGGATGCGCTGCCGTCAGAATCAGGTGCCTGTCGTTGGTAATCAGCTGGCTCTTGGACTTGGCGTTGGCGCCCCACAGCAGAAATACCATGGGGGTTTCCCGCTCGTTAAGCTTGCGGATGACTTCATCGGTGAAAGTTTCCCAGCCCTTTCCTTTGTGCGAGTTGGGCTGCCCTTCGCGAACGGTCAGCACGGTGTTCATCAGAAGCACACCCTGATCTGCCCAGCTTTCCAGAAAGCCGTGGCTGGGAATCGTAATCCCCACATCCTCTTTCTGCTCTTTAAAGATATTTACAAGCGAAGGCGGCACCTTGACGCCTTTCTGCACGGAAAAGCACATGCCGTGGGCCTGTCCCGGCCCGTGGTAGGGGTCCTGCCCTAAAATAACTACCTTGACATCGCTGTAGGCGGTGTGCTTCAACGCGTTAAAGATATCGTACATGGATGGGTAGATCTTCCGCGCACCGTATTCCTCCTTCAGAAAGTCCCGCAGTTTCTTATAATAGTCCTTTTCAAATTCTCCTGCCAGAATGGCATCCCAGTCGTTGTTCATCTGTACCATGAATGTGTCTCCTTTCTTCGCTCGTGCGTTGTTTTGATGTTCTGCCGTTTTTTCTTTACTCTTTTTTCCGGCAGACATATATGCCGTCTGCCAGGCTATCGTCTCTCTGAAACCGCAGGGAGAGCTGCGGATACGCGGTCTGAAAATACCTGCGGTTTTCGCCGCGCCATCCGATCATATCTGACATGGAGCTGCCGTTGGCGTAAAAGCTGACCTTGCCCTCCATCGGATGCGCTGTAAGCTGCGCTTCCAGATCCTCCCTTGCGATGCGCCCGCAGACCAGCTGCCGGAAGGCCGGATGGTAGGTGCCCGGCGCTGTTTCTTCGCCGCCGATGAGTTCAGAGCTCTTTAAGCCGACGCGGATAATCTGAATTCCGGCCCGCGTTAAGATGCGGTACATCGCTGCCGTGCGACGGACGAGTTCCTCCTGCGCCGGCGCCTCGTAGCTGCCTGCACGCCACATATCGTACAGCTCTGTCTGGTGCAGCACTGCCGTCGGATACAGGCGCGCAAGCTGCGGCTGCAGCCTTACAGTTTCTTCTGCGGAGTACAGGCAGCTCTGCAGGCTGTCGCCCGGCAGGCCGATCATCAGCTGAATGCCCAGCGTAAAGCCGTATTCCCGGATCAGTTGCGCGCTGCGTCTGACCACGGCGGCATCGTGGCCGCGCTTTGCAAGCTGCAGCACGCGCTCGTCGAAGGACTGCACGCCGAGTTCGATGATATCTACGGACATCCGGCGCAGGCGCGCAAGCGTCTCTTCATTGATATAATCGGGACGGGTGGACAGGTGCAGCTTCTGGATAAGCCCGCGGTCTTTGTATTCTTTTGCCACGGATAGATACCGCACCTGCTCGTCTTTTGGAATTCCCGTAAAGCTGCCGCCGTAAAAAGCGATTTCAATTGTTTCCATGCCCCTGCGCCCCCGCAGCGTGGCAAGCCACGTTTCGATGGTTTCCCTTGCCATCTCCACGGTTACCGGCTGTGCCTTCGCTGTGATTTTTCTCTGGTTGCAGAATATGCAGCCGTTGGGGCAACCTTGGTGAGGAATAAAAATCGGTATGATGGCGTGATGTTTCATAGTAGGCTGGCTCCCTCTGTCGATTTATTTCTATCATACACGAAATCTCTGTTTCTGTCTAATATCTCTTTTCTTTCTTTACCTTCGCGTGTATAATAAATGCGAAAAGCTGCTTTCGGCTGCGCGGAGCTTCCGCATCCGCAGTAGGTCCGAGCGCTTTAAGAACAATGCTTCACAAAAGAAAGGAGCGAACCACAATTATGGCTACGCTGACCATCAGTAAAGAAGAGGAAAAGAGAGTAAAAGCCCTGGGCTTTCTCAGCAACAAAGGCACCGATAATTTCTCCGGCCGGGTTTTAACCGTCAACGGCAAAATTACGGCGGAGCAGATGCAGTGCATCGCCGAGGCTGCCCGGCTTTACGGCAACGGAAATATTACCTTCACCACGCGGCTGACCGCCGAGGTGCAGGGCATCCCCTACGAAAACATCCCCGCCTTCCGCGAGTATCTGACAAAAGCAGGCCTCGTTACCGGCGGTACTGGCGCCAAAGTGCGCCCCATCGTTTCCTGCAAGGGAACGACCTGCCAGTACGGCCTCATCGACACCTTCGGCCTGTCGGAGAAAATTCACCGCCGCTTTTTCGAAGGATATGGCGAGGTAAAGTTACCGCACAAATTTAAAATCGCCGTGGGCGGCTGCCCCAACAACTGCGTAAAGCCCGACTTAAACGACCTGGGCGTAGTCGGCCAGCGAATTCCGCAGTTTGACGAAGAGCGCTGCCGCGGCTGCAAAAAATGCGGCGTGGCCGCTGCTTGCCCGGTGGAAGCCGCCGCGGTCAAGGATGGCGTGCTCTTCCGCGACCCGCAGACCTGTAATAACTGCGGACGCTGCCTCGAAAGCTGCTACTTCGGTGCCAATACCGGTGGCAAACAGGGCTATAAAATCTATCTGGGCGGACGCTGGGGCAAAAAGACTGCCATGGGCCGCGCCATGAAGACCATACTCTTTTCGGAGGACGAGGTGCTGTCCCTGATCGAAAAGGCGATCCTTCTGTACAAAGAGCAGGGCCAGCCGAAAGAGCGCTTCGCGCAGACCGTAGCCCGCCTGGGCTTTGAAAACGTCGAGGCCATGCTGCTGTCCGACGAATTGCTTGCGCGCAAGGAAGATATCCTCGCCGCGCAGTAATATAAAAACTGCAAAAAATCGGAAAAGCAGAGCTTTGAAATTCTACATTCAAAGCTCTGCTTCGTTTTTGCTTGCATCTGATGTGCCGCTGCATTCACTGCCCCGCCTGGCAATCTGCCCGCTGTTCGCTGTCCGGCCTGCCGAATTTCCGAAACCGTTCGTAGCGCTGCGCCAGCAATTCCTCTTCGGATTTTTTGCGCAGCCATTGAAATTCCTCGTACAGCAAGTCTTCCAGCCGATAGTATACCTGCTTTGCCTGCCGCGTTTCTTCCCGGAAGTTTTCCGGCTCGGAAATCACGCGCTCTGCCACGCCAAGCGCCATCAGGTCCTGGGCTGTCAGCTTCAGGCACTCCGCCGCCTCTTTCATCTTTTTGGCATCCTTCCACAGGATGCTGGCACATCCTTCCGGGGAAATCACGGAATACACAGCGTTTTCCATCATAAATACCCGGTCGGCCACCGCTAAGGCCAGTGCCCCGCCGCTGCCGCCCTCGCCGATAAACAGGCTGATCACCGGCGTTTTTAAGCTCATCATCGCCATGAGGTTTTCGGCGATGGCCTGCGCCTGGCCTCTTTCCTCTGCGCCGATGCCCGGATAAGCGCCGGCCGTATCTACGATACACAGCACCGGCCGGTGAAACTTTTCCGCCAGCTTCATCTGCCGCAATGCCTTGCGATAGCCCTCCGGATGGGGCGAACCGAAGTTGTGCGCCACCTTTTCCTTTGTCGTGCGGCCCTTATCCGTAGCGATTACCGTAATCGGCATGTTTCTCAGCCTGCCGATGCCCGAAACCACAGCCGCATCGTCGCCAAAGCGCCGGTCTCCGTGAAACTCCGTAAAATTGCTGATGAGATTGTCGATGTAGTCCCGTCCCGTGGGGCGCCCCTTGGCCCGGGCCTCCTCCACGCGCCGATATGCCCTGTATTCCACCGCTTCCGTCACATGCCTCACTCCCTTTCCCGTTCGTCTGCCTTTATATCTGTATCTGATCGCTGTGCAGCCCTAAAAGATTGATCAGATAGGTGCGCTGCTTCCTGCGGTGCACGATGTCGTCTATAAATCCTTTTTTCAGCAAAAGCTCCGCCCGCTGAAAGCCTTCGGGCAGCTTCTGCAAAATCGTCTGTTCGATGACTCTCGGCCCGGCAAAGCCGATTAAGGCCCCTGGCTCTGCCAAAATGACATCGCCCTGCATGGCAAAGCTTGCCGTTACGCCGCCCGTGGTAGGATCGGTCAGCACGACCGCATAGAGAAGCCCCTCGTCGCTGTGGCGCTTAACTGCGCCGCTGACTTTGGCCATCTGCATCAGCGAGAGGATTCCTTCTTGCATCCGCGCTCCGCCGCTGACGGTGTAGCCGACCACGGGAAGCCGCTTTTCTGCCGCAAATTCAAACAACTGCGTAATCGCCTCGCCGATGGCAGTTCCCATGCTTCCCATCATAAAATCCATATTCATTACAAATATGCAGGTGGGAAGCCCGCCGATGCGGGCAAGACCGCAGAGCACGCCCTCCTGTTCGCCGCTTTTCTGCCGCGCCGCCGAAAGCTTTTCTTCGTAGCCGGGAAACCCGATGGGGTTTCTCGCCGCTTCTATCGCTTCTGCCGCGCGTTTTTCTCTGCCTTCTCCATTGCCCGCGCCAGGGCTGAACATCTCCTGAAAGCTCTGCGGATCGACCAGAAGTTCGATTCGCCGCCGGGCTGCCACCGGAAAGTGGTGGCCGCACTCGGGGCAGACCTCCAGGTTGTCTCTCACGTCCGCTGCATACAGCATTTTCCGGCACTTGGGGCATTTGACATAGGCGTCGTCGGCAATGTATGGCTGCCCTGCCTCCATCTCACCGTCGCGAATCTCCAACGCATTCTTCGGTTTTCGGAACAATCCCTGATACATCATCCTTGACTCCCTCGTTTCTGTCGTCTACGCGCGGCCATTCTTACGCCTGCCCGCCTTTCTCCGCCTGGGCAAGCCCGTGCCCGTGCGCCTGCCTGCCTTCGCTGCCCGTCAGCTGCTCCATGAAATCCGTGTCGTAATCGCCTGCTGCAAAGCGGGCATCCGATAAGATTTTTAACTGCAGCTCGCTGTTGGTAGGAAACCCTTCGATGACCAGCTCGCACAGCGACGCCTTCATCTTCCGAATGGCCTCTTCGCGGGAATTGGCCTTGACGATGAGCTTTCCCACCATGGAATCGTAAAACGGGGGCACGGTGTACTCCTGGTAGAGAAAGGTGTCGAAACGCACCCAGGGACCGCCGGGCGTGTGCAGCAGCTTTACCGTGCCTGCGCTGGGACGGCAGTCGTGGTCGGGGTCTTCTGCGTTGATGCGGCATTCGATGGCCTTTCCGCGGATTACTACATCCTTCTGCCCAAAGTCCAGGCTGGCGCCCGCCGCAATGCGGATCTGCCACTTTACGATGTCCACACCGCTGACCATTTCCGTTACCGTATGCTCGACCTGAAGCCGGGTGTTCATCTCCATAAAATAAAAATTTCCCTGCCGGTCCGCCAGGAACTCCAACGTGCCAGCATTTTCGTAGCCCACGGCCTTCGCCGCCCGGATGGCAGCTTCGATCATCGCCTCGCGCATGGGCTGAGACAGCGACGGCGAGGGGCTTTCCTCCAGAAGCTTCTGGTTTTTCCGCTGTACGGAACATTCCCGCTCGCCCAGGCAAACCACGTTTCCCTGCCGGTCGCAGAGGATCTGCATTTCGATGTGCTTTGCCGGCTTGAGGTACTTTTCGATGTACAGCCCGGAATCGCCGAAGGCAGAAGCGGCCTCTGCTGCTGCTGTCTGGAAGGCTTGCTCCATCTGCGCCTCTGCGCTTACCAGGCGGATACCGCGGCCGCCGCCGCCAGAGCGGGCCTTTACCAATACGGGATAACCGATGCGCGCCGCCTCGGCCTTTGCCTGCGATACCGAAGTAACTATGTCGCTTCCGGGAATAACCGGTACGCCCGCTTCGATCATGGTGCGCCGCGCCTGGTCTTTATCGCCCATGCGGGCGATGACGTCTGCCGAAGGGCCGATGAAAGTGATGTTGCTTTCCTTGCACAAACGGGCAAAGCGCGCGTTTTCCGACAGCAACCCGTAGCCCGGATGGATGGCCTGCGCGCCCGTTACCGCTGCTGCCGACAAAACAGCTGTCATATTCAAGTAGCTATCCTTTACCTGCGCCGGCCCGATGCAGATGCTCTCGTCGGCCAGGCTGACGTGCAGCGATTCCCGGTCCGCCTCGGAAAAGACGGCCACGGTATTGATTCCCATTTCTTTGCAGGCGCGGATAATCCGCACCGCTACCTCGCCTCGGTTGGCGATCAATATCTTCGAAAACATAGACGTCTCCTATCCCCGAATCAGCGCAAAGGAAAAATCGGCGCTGACGCAACGCTTTCCGTTTACGGAAGCCCTGCCTTTCGCAAAGTAAAACGGCTCCTTTACGCGGTCGATCTCGCATTCCAGCTCAACCGTATCGCCCGGCTTTACGGGGGTTCTAAACTTTACATTGTTCAGTCCCGTATAATATGGCGTCACCGCAGCGCTTTTCTCTGCCGGAGTTTCTTGCGCACTGTCTTTTTCTGGTGCTTCCGCACTCTGCATCGCTCCCTGCAGCAGCACGCAGCAGCACTGGGCCATCATTTCGCAGAGGATAACGCCGGGAACCACCGGGTTTTCCGGAAAATGCCCCTGCAGAAAAAATTCATCGCCGCGGACCGTGTAGCGCCCGTTTGCCGTTCCCTGCTCCGTTACGCCGGCCTCGTCGATTAAAAGCATCGGCTCTCTGTGCGGCAGCAGCCGCTTCAATTCGTCTCTGTTCATCGCGTTTCTCTCCCCTTTTTCACCGTTTCTGCTGATTTATTGCTACTGTGCTCCCGTTGTCGCTGTCATTTTGCCGCTGACGCCGCTTTCTCACTACTGCATGTAAAACAGCGTCTGCCCGTATTCTACGATATCGCCATCGCTGACGCAGACCTGCTCGATGATACCGTCGCGCTCCGCTGTGATTTCGTTCATCAGCTTCATGGCCTCGACGATGCAAAGCACCTGCCCTTTCTTTACCGCCTGCCCCGGCCGGACAAAGGGCTCTGCCTCGGGAGATGCCGCCTGATAAAATACGCCCACCATTGGCGATTTTACCGGTGTTTTTCCGGAAAGTGCCTGCGAAGCTGCGCTCATCTGCCCTGCGTCCGATGAGAAAGGCTGTCCCGACGGCGATGACGACACCGCAAATTCCCCGCCGCTTTCCTGCGCGGCCTGGGGATTGCAGCCCCCGTCTGTTCCGTGGTCTGTCCACATCTCCTGTACGGCCTGTACCGATGGCCCTGCCTGGACTGCGGTTGCAAATCCCAGTCCAGAGCCTGCTCCTGCCGCCGGATATCCTATTTTCGGCTCGGATTTTCCCATCAACAGCTGGAAATTGCCCTCTTTAATTTCCATAAAGTTCAGCGATGAATGCTCCAGCATTTCTATCAAAGCCCTGATCTCTTCTATCTTCATACGCCCTCCTGCCATGTTCTGCAATTCTCTTTTTGCGACTGTCCGAGCACTCTGTGCCGTCCGTATATTTCGCACCTGCCGTCTGCGGCAAGGCTTGCGGCCCTTCTTTGCACCCCGCCGGCCGCTACAGCGACCGGAACGCCAGGCAGGCGTTGTGGCCGCCAAAGCCCAGCGATGTGGACACGCCCAATTTCAAAACAGCTGTTACGCTGTGGTTGGGAGTGATATCCAGATCGCACTCCGGGTCGGCCTCTTCATAGCCGATGGTGGGCGGAACTGCCCCTTCTTTCAGCGCTAATACCGTGGCAATGGCCTCTACGGCACCGGCGGCCCCCAGCATGTGGCCCGTCATGGATTTTGTGGAACTTACGTGGATTTTATGCGCATTCTCCTCGCCAAAGGCCGCTTTAATTGCCTTTGTTTCCGTTTTATCGTTCAGCGGTGTGCTGGTGCCGTGAGCGTTCAGATACACGCTTGCCGCCTCTATGGGTGCTGCGCTTTCCGCACCAAATCCTTGCTCGGCGCCGTTTCTCTGCGCTGCAATCCGCGCGCCCTCCCAGGCAATGCCCGCCTCTGCCATAGCCAGCGCAATGGCCCTGGCAGCACACAGGCCCTCCGGATGCGGTGCTGTCATGTGATGGGCATCGCAGGTGTTTCCATAACCCACGACCTCGGCGTATATTTTTGCGCCACGTGCCAAGGCGTGTTCGTATTCTTCTAAAATGAGAATGCCCGCGCCCTCGCCCATGACAAAGCCGTCCCTTCTGCGGTCAAAAGGAATCGATGCCGATTCCGGCTGGTTTCTCGATGTCAGCGCCATGCAGCTTGTAAAGCCGGCTACGGCTAAAGGAACGATGGTCGCCTCCGTACCGCCGGCGATGATCGCATCGGCATAGCCGTATTTAATCGCGCGGTACGCTTCGCCGATGGCATTTGTCGAGGTGGCGCAGGCCGTTACTACCGGTAAGGACGGTCCCTGTGCACCGAAGCGGATGGCTACATTCCCCGTGGCCATATTGCCGATCATCATGGGAATAAAGAAAGGAGAAATCCGCCGCGGTCCGCTGTGGAACAGCTTTTCCGCTTCGGTCAGGAAGGTGGCCATGCCACCGGTTCCCGAACCGATGTAAACGCCCAGGCGCTCCGGCATAACCGATGCTTTTGTCGTTTCCGCGCCATTCGCATCGCCTGCTGCGCCGGTGGAAAGCCCGCTGTCTTTCATGGCCTGGACAGCGGCAGCTACCGCGTACTGCGAAAACAGATCCTGCTTGCGCGCTTCGGGTTTTTCCATGTATTGCAGCGGGTCGAAGCCTTTCACTTCCGCCGCGATTTTTACTTTATAGTCTGTCGTATCGAATTTCGTAATCGGGCCGATGCCGCAACTGCCGGACAAAAGGCCGTTCCAGAAGGTGCTTACGTCGTTTCCCACCGGGGTGACAGCTCCCAGTCCCGTTACCACAACTCTCTTCATATCGCTTCTCCTTTCGCCGCGCTCTCCGCAGCTTTTACAGCGCGGGCAAAGCCCTCCGCCAGCTCTTCAAACAGCTGATGTACCGTCAGGATCTTATCTACGCGCCAGCCGTTGGCTCCGACAAACGCAAATCCGCTGTTCAGTTTTCCATAAAATGCATTGATCAGCGCTGAGGAAATGCAGTAAGGGGCTTCTGTTTCGCCGCAGGTGGTAATGCAGTGCCGCGGGCAGCTTTTCGGTCGCCTGCGCCCCTCCTTTGCCTCCTGTAAAAACCGGTTGATCAGCGCCCGACCGGGAAGCCCTACCGGGCTTTCGATGATGCCGATATCCTCGGGCCGGCAATCCACGTAAGCCTGCTTGAAGGCGGCATCGGCATCGCATTCCTCCGTTGCCACAAAGCGCGTTGCCATCTGTACGCCGTCGGCCCCGCGTCCGAGCATATCCGCGATATCCTCTCCCGTATAAATGCCGCCCGCAGCGATGACCGGAATCTCTTTTCCCGCTGTCTGCGCAATGCGGCCAGCCTCTTCTGCTACCGGCCCGATCAGCTGTTCCAGCTGAAAGGCGGGATCGTCGATCTGCGCTTTGGAAAAGCCCAGGTGGCCTCCGGCCTTCGGCCCCTCTAAGACAAATCCGTCCGGTGCATAGCCGTAGGTGTTCATCCAGCGGCGGGCAATCAGCTTTGCTGCCTTAGCCGACGATACGATGGGAACCAGCTTCGTTTTGCTGCCTTCGCCCAGGCTTGCCGGCAGGTTGAGGGGCAGGCCTGCCCCCGCGAAGATGATGTCGATGCCTTCTTCTACCGCTGCCTTCGCCGTTTCGGCAAATTCGGAAATCGCCACCATGATATTCACGCCCAGCACGCCTTTTGTCAGCGCTTTGGCTTTGCGGATCTCCTGGCGCAGCATGGTGATATTCATGGTCTCGCCCGTCCGCTCCGAAAGCTCTTTTAAGCTTTCGTCCGTCAGTGAGCGGCCCATAAAGCCCAGCCCCACGGCGGAAATGACGCCGACACCTCCCTCGTTTGCTACTGCCGAGGCCAGCCGGAAGCCGGATACGCCGACGCCCATACCGCCCTGTACGATGGGGGCTTTTACTTTTAGATTTCCGAGGGAAAGTCCTTTCCCGTTCCAGTCAAACATAGCTTCCTCCTGTTTGCGCCGCCAATTTGCACCTGCCCGTTTTTATTAAATGTACAGCCCGCCGTCTACCTTGAGGATTTCCCCGGTAATATACGCCGCGCTCTCTCCGGCTAAAAAGACCGCAGCCGCAGCGATGTCCTCCGGGCGTCCCATCCGCTTCAGCGGAATGACGTCTGCCGCAGCCGCAAGCTGCTCTTCCGACAGTTTTTTCGTCATGTCGGTTTCTACAAACCCCGGCGCGATGGCGTTGCAGGTAATCCCGCGGGAAGCCAGTTCCTTGGCCGTGGTTTTGGTCAATCCGATCAGTCCGGCTTTGGCCGCCGCGTAGTTGGCCTGCCCGGCGTTGCCCATCATGCCCGATACAGAAGTGATGTTGATGATGTGCCCCGATTTTTTGCGCAACATGGCGCCGCTTACGTGGCGGATCATGTGGAACGCGCCTTTCAGGTTGGTGGCGATTACATCGTCGAAGTCCTGCTCCTTCATGGTTAAGAGCAGACCGTCGCGGGTGATGCCGGCGTTGTTGACTAAGATGTCAATGGCGCCAAAGCGCTTTAGCACCGCCTTTACCGTCGCCCCCGCCTCGTCGAATTTTGCCACATCGCAGCGATATGTTTCGGCCTCGCGGCCCAGCGCACGGATTTCTTCTGCGGTTTCCTGCGCCACTGCTTCGTTTCCGCTGTAAATGATGGCGATATTAGCACCCTGCTGTGCCATGGCCAGCGCAATGGCACGGCCGATGCCCCGCGACCCGCCGGTGATGAGAGCTGTTTTATTTTGTAACATGAGTAAACTCTTCCTTTTCCAAATCTTCCCGTTTTTCTACGCAGACGGCTGTTGCCTTCGGTGCGATTTTCCGGATCAGCCCGGTCAGGGTTTTTCCTGCGCCTACTTCGATGAAGGTATCGAAGCCTTGATTTATCATGGCCTCGATGCTCTGCTGCCACCGCACCGGCGAAATTACCTGCGCCGCGGTCAACGCCTTTGCTTCTTCTGGGTTTTGTGGATAGACCTCTGCCGTGGCGTTGGCGTATACTGGACACCAGGGCGCGTGGTAAGCAAGCTGCGCTAGGACTTGTTTTAATCCTTCTGCCGCTGTCTTCATCAGCGGGCTGTGAAAGGCCCCGCTGACCGCTAAGGCCACAGCCATTCCCCGCTGTTCTTTTACGGCTTTCAGAAATGCCGGCAGTTTATCCTCAGGCCCGGCTACTACTGTCTGTGCGGGACTGTTATAATTGACGGCAAAGACGCCGTACTGTTCTGCCAGCTGTTCCACTTGCCTGGGAGCCAGCCGCATGACAGCAGCCATCGCGCCCGGGTTTGCCTGCGCCGCTTCGTTCATCAGCTCTCCCCGCCGCATTACCAGCGAAAAGCCGTCTCTGCGCTCCAGCATCCCCGCAAAGGTCAGCGCTGCGATTTCTCCCAGCGAAAAGCCCGCTACCGCATCGGGAACGATTCCCCGCTCCTTTACCGCCTCAGCAATAGCTAAATCCACGGTATAGAGGCAGGGCTGGGTATTGACTGTCAGGGAAAGCTCCTCCGGCGTGCCGGAAAAGCACTGCGCCATGGTGCCGGGCCGCATGGCTTCGCTGAGTTCAAAGACCTGCTGTGCCGCTTTGGAGGTTTGGCAGATATCCTCGCCCATGCCGGGATACTGCGCTCCCTGTCCGGCGAATACGAATGCGATTTTTCCCATCAGCGGCCTCCTGCCTGCCCCGGCGCGATAAAGCGGCCCGCCTGGGCAAGCACTTCCTGCGCCTGAGCGAAAATTTCTTCGATGATTTCCTGCGCTGTCTGCTCTTTTTTTACCATGCCGGCAATTTGTCCGGCCATAAAGCTGCCCTTCTTTTCGTCGCCCAGCACAGCTGCCGCCCGCAGTGACCCCGCGCCGAAGGCTTCGATTTCCTCATTGCTTACGTTGCTGTTGTATTCCATCTTCAAAAATTCTCTGGCAAATGGGGTTTTCAGCGTGCGCACCGGATGGCCCAGCCGCTTTCCGGTGGTCATGGTGTCGATGTCTTTTGCCTTCAATATCTTCTTTTTATATACGTCGGATACGCCGCACTCCTCTGCCACTAAAAAGCGCGTACCCAGCTGCACGCCGCAGGCGCCCAGCATAAAGGCCGCCGCAACGCCCCGCCCGTCGCCGATACCTCCAGCAGCGATGACGGGAATGCTTACCGCATCGCAGACCTGGGGAACCAGCGCCATGGTGGTGATTTCCCCCACGTGGCCGCCGGATTCGCCGCCCTCTGCAATGACGGCTACCGCTCCGCTGCGCTCCACGAGCTTCGCAACGCCGGTGGATGCGACCACGGGTATGGCTTTAATTCCCGCTTCTCTCCATCCTTGAATGTATTTTGAAGGGTTTCCGGCTCCGGTGGTTACGACGGCGACCTTTTCTTCTGCTACGATTCTCGCTACTTCTTCTACGTGGGGGCTCATCAGCATGATATTGACACCGAACGGACGCTCCGTCAGCGCTCTGGCTTTTCGGATTTCCGCTCGCAGCCATTCTCCGTCGGCATTCATGGCCGAGATGATGCCCAGGCCTCCGGCATTGGACACAGCTGCAGCCAACCTCGCGTCGGCAATCCACGCCATACCGCCCTGGAAAATAGGATACTGGATTCCTATTAAATCACAAATCGGTGTTGTTATCATTGTTGCTTCCTTTCTCTACGCGTTCTGCTGCGCGTCGATGGCGGCTACTACGTCGCCTACGGTTTTCAGATTTTCGTTCATCTCCAGCTGGATTCCAAATTCGTCTTCCAGGTTCATCACAAGCTCTACGGTGTCCAGAGAATCCAGCTCCAGCTCCGCCCATGTGCTTTCCATTTTTACATCTTCTGCGTTGCAGTCTTTCGCCTCTACCAGAACCTTCACTACTTTTTCAAACGTTGTCATTGTTGTTTCCTCCATTGTTTTCCGGCCTTCTTCGGCCTTTTTACGTTGCTTTTTTGTTGTCCTCTCCCGACGGAAGCGACTGCGCGTTTGCCGTCTGCCAGCCGTGTGCCTGCCTGCCGGTTGGGTGGGATTTTGTATGGTCACCGCGGCCGCGCTTGCGGTCCGGATGATTTCTGCCTGCGCTTGTTTTGTGCCTGCTTTTGCGGGCACCTGCTCTTGCCTTTGTCGGTGATTCTTTTGTCCATATCTCTTTTGTCAGCACCACACTGCATGCGCTGTTCTCGTCCTGCACTTTTTCTGCCTTTGTGCCAGATGCTGCGGATGCTTTCAGCGCCGCACCGGTTTATTTGGATGCAGATTTATCCCAACGCAGGATGGCCGCCGCTGAGGTCAGGCCCGCGCCAAAAGCCGAAAATGCCAGCATGTCTCCGGGAGCAAACTGTCCTTTGCGGTAGAATTCATCCAGCAGGATGGGAATGGCTGCCGCCGAGGTGTTTCCGCGCCGCTTTATGTTGCAGAGGTATTTCTCTTTCGCGATGGGCAGTCGGCTGATGGCGTAATCAATGATGCGCTGGTTTGCCTGGTGGGGCAAAACGTAGTCGATGTCTTCGAAGGCGATCCCCGCCTGCCTGGCGATGTGTTTTAAGTCCCGGCACATGGACGATACGGCAAACTGAAAGACGCGCTGGCCCTCCATGTGCAAAAATGTATTTTCTTCGCCGGATGTTTGGATTTGTGCTGCACTGCCTCTGCTCGGCTGTGTTTCGTCAATCCTGCCATCTGCTTCTATCCTGTCAGACGCTTTGATCTGTCCCCCGTTATCGGCACTGCTCTGCTTTCTGCCGGCAGGGCCGGAATTTGCCGCTTGCTGCGAAAATGGGCAGTTCCCCCTCTGGTATTTCGCATACAGCGCCGTTTCATCCCCGCGGGCGTTCAGGTGGATGGCCTTCAGCCCGTCGCCTGCGCCAAGCACTACAGCGCCCGCTCCGTCGCCGAAAATTACCGCCGTGGAACGATCATTCCAGTCTATCAGCCGCGAAAGCCCTTCCGCACCGATGATTAAAATGCGGCTGTCCGGCTTTCTCTGGAAATATCCCAGCGCCACTTCCCACGCGTATAAGAAGCCGGCGCAGGCCGCGCTGATGTCGAATGCAGGGCAGGTCGCCCCGATGCGCCGCTGCACGATGCAGGCCATGGACGGTGTAATATATTCTCCTGTTACGGTAGCGCAGATGATGAGATCCAGCGTTCGGGCGTCGGTATCGCTGTCTTTTAATGCCTGCCGGGCCGCTGCTTCCGCCAGATCGGTAATCGTTTCGCCGCCCAGCAACAGCCGCTGCTCAATTCCTGTCTTTTCGCGAATCCACGCATCGCTGGTATCCATAACCTGCGCCAGCTCGTCGTTTGTCTTTGTCTGGGAAGGCGCAGCGCTTCCCGTTCCTATAATGGAAAAGCTCATGCTTCTATCTCTCCGTTTGCTGTATTATCTCTGTCGTACCGCTGCGGCCATCTGCGACAGCATCTGTGCGTCTACCGGCAGTTTCATCTGCATCGGTGTTTGTGCCGCTGCTCTCCTCGTCGGCCATTTTCAATCTGCGCCCTAGAAAGCGGTTTAACTTGTCGATCCCCTTTATCAGGGCTTCCCGCTCCTCTTTCGTCATCTCCTGCGAAACGTTGCGGACCATGTTTTCGTGAAAATAGCGGTGGCCGGCATCCATCTTGCGCCCCAGCCGCGTCAGCTTAACATAGACCACCCGTCCATCGTGTTGCGCGCGTACTTTCTCTACATAACCCTTTTTCACTAATTTATTGACAGCCGCTGTTACCGACGGCAAAGTTATTCCCTGGTTTTGCGCAATGTCGCTGATGGTTCTGCCGTTTTGCCGGTCTTTGCCCACGGCTTCCAGAAGGTGAAGCTCGCTGATGGATAAATCTGTACGCCCGGTTTGGCGTATCGCTTGCTCCTCGATTTTGGAAATCTTATGGTAGGTATCTACCAGAAGCTCGTTCAGCTTCGTCGCAAAGAGCTCCATGCTCTCGGTCCTTTCCTTTCTTTGATTTAACGAAATTTTGATTAGTTAGTCTATCTAATTAACTTTATGGCTATTATAGTCCTGCCCCCGCGCTTTGTCAATCATATTTTTTCGACAAATGGTATCGTATAACACCGCCTGTATTTTCTTCTCTATCGGGTGCGTGCACATACGGGATGTATGTAAATTGAAGCCAATGCAGAATTCGTAATCAGTGACCGCAATCACAACCGCAGCTGCAGCCGCTGAAACGCCGCATGTGCCCTTGTCAGCCGCAGGTAACGATATTGCAGGTAGAAAGTAATGGATATCGTTACGAAGCCAAAATAGAAAGCAAATTTCTGAGTGTCCAGAAATCGAAAAAGTAAATTGGTAACGATCTTATAAGCAGTATGGCACGAATATCGTTACGAAACATGGTAAAAAACGCGTTTTCAGAAATGGATAACCGTCCATTTGCCTGTATCGGTAACGATATTAAGCGAAATCTATAGAGAATATCGTTACAAATAAGAAACGGCAAGCAAAATAGAGGTATAAAACTCAACTGTGGCAGAGCTAATCCGATACAAAGTACCCTTTAAAACAATGCAACGGAAAAGTGGTAACGATATCGGAGATGAAAAAAGCAAATATCGTTACGAGTACAAACGTATGAATGAATTTCGGAAGGTTCTGAGCTTAGAAGAAATTGATCGGTAGCGGTATCTAAACATAAACGATATAAAATATCGTTACCAGTCCCTCCGCCCCCTCCTCTCTGAGAAATTAAACTCAAACCGAAAAGGACAGCATGTTCAACCTCGCTATCGGGTTTTAATAAACATATAAAAGCAAATTTTGAAAATAATGTATTGACCAGTGACCAGAATTGCATTATAATAATGTAAAAATAAGGATTTTAGATAAGGAATTGGATTATGGATGCAGTGAAAGCGTATTTAGAAGAAAAATTACAAGAGATGGGACGGAGGCTTGCACATAACGAGAAGCTTTTATCGACTCTGCCAAAAGGATCGCTTTCAGCAAAGCGCATTCACAACCGGTTGTATTTATATTATGAAAGCTATGAAAAAACAGAAGCAAGCGGTACTTCCAAAAAGAAAACCCGGATGCTGAGAGAAACGGATAGAATGCTTATAACAGGCATTCGGAAAAGGGTTTATTTGCAGAAAGAAAACAAAAAGCTCCAGAAAAATGTAAAGGCATTAAAGAAACTGCTGCACAATTACCAGGCGTGGACAGACGAAACGATTATTGATGAACTTCCGGAAATATATCGAACGGGTTTCGATTATCGGGGATTTACTGAAGAATCTTGCCAGGAGGAAAACAGTACCGGAAGGTTTCAAAAAGACCATCGAAACAGTACGGCAAAACAACCGCTGCATTCAGAAACGCTGTTTCCGGAGCAACTCATCCATCGAAATTCTATCGGAGAACGATATCGTTCCAAGGCAGAGGTACAGGTATCCGAATTGCTGCTGAATAAAGGAATTCCCTATTGGTACGAACCGCAATTAAAGCTGAAATCAGGCAATGTGCGACCGGATTTTTTAATGAAGCACCCAGCCAGCGGCCGCAGAGCATATCTGGAATATTTCGGAATGATGGACGATCAAAAATATGCGAAAAAAACAGCATTAAAAATGCAGCAGTATTTGAATTCGGGCTTTGTCGCCGGAAAAGATGTATTTTTTGTCTTTGAGGCCGCCGCGACAGGAATGGATTTGACCGTTCTCATAAAAACATTGGATATGTTTTTAACCGGATAGCTGCCTCCCCTTTTCCGCCTGTCCAGCCAAAGCCTGACCGTCAGTGCCGATACCGGAGCCTGTCTCCGACCAGCTTGCCATGCAGCAAGCAGGCGGACCGCCAAACAGACAACGGGCGAACAAAACCAGCCCATCGCCAGCTTCGTTCACCCGAATTGCAAAAATATATTCTTAATTTAACTGTGCGGCTTACTTTACACAATACTGCGCCAGATAGGCTTCCATTTTTTCTTTCATCGCATCGTCGATGTAAACCTTGCCGTCTACTGGCACATTGTGCAGCATGTCGATGACTTCACGCACCGTAACGATGGGATAAGCTTTGATTCCAAACTCCGCTTCGATTTCCTGAATCGCGGTCTGGTCGCCCTGTCCGCGTTCCATGCGATCTACAGAAATCACCAGCCCCTCTACCTGAACCTCAGCCGCCGCCTTCAGCTGCGGCATCACCTCGCGCACGGCGGTTCCCGCGGTAATCACATCCTCGATAATCAGCACCTTATCGCCATCCTGCAGCTTGTAGCCTACCATCGTTCCGCCTTCGCCGTGGTCCTTTGCCTCCTTGCGGTTAAAGCAGTAATTCACATCCCTTCCGTATTCCTCCGCCAGCGCAATGGATGTGGAAACCGCCAGTGGAATGCCTTTATACGCCGGTCCGAACAGCGCCTTTACGTCGTCGGAAATCCGTCCGGCTCTGCGGTTTTCCTCGATGCAGCGGGCATAGAATTTCCCCAGCTGCGATGCCTGACGTCCGGTTTTATAGTTTCCGGTATTGACAAAATACGGCGTGTTCCGACCGCTCTTTGTAACAAAATCCCCGAAAGTCAGCACACCTGCGCGCACCATAAATTCAATAAATTCCTTTTTATAGCTCATTTCTTTTCTCCTCTGCCGTCAACATTCTCGCTGTTGCGCGTTTTCTGACAATGGCCTCGCGCCGCAAAGCTCTCTGCACCGGCCTTGCTCTGGAAATTCCGGCTTTGCCTGCGCATCTATCCGATATCCTGAAAAGCCTGCGCGATGCGGCCCTTTACCTGCTCGGTCCCCATAATCTGCTGAATCAGCCACAGGTCCGGCGAATTGGTACGGCCGGTAATGGCCAGTCGGATAACGTTGCTTACGTGGCCCACATGGCCTTTATACTGATCGGGATTTTTCTTGAAATCCTTAGGCTTCTGCGCATATCCCATATCCGCGGCCAGCTGTCGCACCTTGGCAAACCACGCCTCGTTGTCGTCTTCGGCATCGTAGCTCTGGAAATAGCGGTTTAAGATTTCCTTGGCGTCCTTCATCGACACCTCTGCCGGATAGCTGTCTTCCACGATGAAGTGCTCGTCGAAGAAGTAGCTGATAAACCGGAAAATCTGGCGGCAGTAAATCAGATCCTTTCTCGGCTTTTCGCCACCCCGGTCGATGGAAAAGATAGAAAGCATTTTATCCCGCTGTTCGGCCATCAGCGCTGCCAGCCCCGGCTGGTATTCCTCCGCCCATTTCAGCATGTATAAAAGTACTTCTTCGGCGCTCATGCGCGCCAGCACATCTTTGCACACATCGTTGAGCTTGTCCAGATCGAACAGTGTTCCGGAATTGCTCATCTTCTCCGTGCTGAAGCAGAAGTCCTCCGCCGCAGCCTCGGGATTGGCGATGCGCCACTCCTCGTAGTTGGAGTTGAGAATCGTCAACAGGTATTCGCGCACTGCCTCCGGGTGGTAGCCTTCCTGCTTGTAGTATTCCAGCGACAGCTCCGGATCTTTGCGCTTGGACAGCTTGCGCTTCGTTTCGCCGTCCATCTTCATCAGCACCGTAGTGTGGCAGTAGGTGGGAAGCTCCCAGCCCAGCGCCTGAAACAGCGCCACGTGAATGGGAAGCGACGACAGCCATTCCTCGCCGCGCACCACGTGAGTCGTGCGCATGAGGTGGTCGTCCACCACGTGAGCGAAATGGTAGGTGGGAATGCCAGTCTTTTTCAGTATGACGACATCCTGGTCGTTTTCCGGCAGGCTCAGCGGCCCGCGGATGCCATCCACCACCGTAACGTGATTTTCCGGGTTTCCGTTGGAACGGAAGCGGATGACGTATTCCTGGCCGCTTCCGATGCGCTCTGCCACCTCTTCAAAGCTCAGGTCGCGGCATTTGGCATAGGCACCGTAAATTCCCGGGTTTTTTTTCTGCGCCTCCTGCTCTGCCCGTACGGCGGCGATCTCCTCTTCCGTCATAAAGCAGGGATAGGCCAACCCCTGCGCCACCAACGATTTTGCAAAGCACTGGTAAATTTCGCCCCGCCGGCTCTGATAATACGGGCCGTAGTCACCCGTTTCGCCGTTCATGGTCGCGCCTTCGTCGAAATTGACGCCGAAGTGATGCAGCGCCTGAATCAGCATGGGAACCGCACCCTGCACTTCGCGCTTATCGTCCGTATCCTCTATGCGCAAAAAGAATACGCCACCGCTCTGATGCGCCAGCCGCTCGTCAGCAAAGGCGCCGTACAGGTTTCCCAGATGGATAAATCCCGTAGGGCTCGGGCCCAACCGGGTAACTTTCGCCCCCTCGGGCAGCTTACGCGGCGGATACATCTGCTCGTAATCCTCCGGCGTTTTCCTGATCTGTGGAAACAGCAAATTCGCTAATTTATTGTAGTCCATTGTTCTTCTCCATTTCTTTTTCCTCTATGTTTCAGCCGTTCTTTGTCTTTGCCCGGCTGTTTTTCTCGCAATCGCTTTTCTTGCCTGTGCCCGACGATGTCCACATGCGCTGGCTATTTGCTATTTTGAGCCGGCTTTTGCCTCCTCCATGGTCAGCACCCATGGCAACCTATATTCAAAGCAGCCTCCAGCTAAAGCATTCTGCCTAGATTCTATTTTTTCCGCGCGCTCTGCCAATGCCTTCATGTTCGCTTCTGAATAAAATGAATCAGCCGCTATTTCAAAGGAAATTCTTCTTTTATTTCTACTTTAACGGCAAAGATATTAAAGGATACGCCCAGTGAAATCCTATTTCTCTACAAGCAGATTTCATCTCCTCCAATTATTTTTTACAAAATTTACCATTCGTTAAGGTGTCTTCATTGCCGCCTTTTAGTTTTATTATGATACAATCTATATACGTTGTAAAGCGGGTTTTTGTCTTTTCTTGATAGGGCTACCCCATCTTTCTATAGCCTGTGAAGTACGCGCTGAAGGCAAAGCTTTTTGATAGGTCGTAACGACATCATAATGTTTATGCGCGCAATGTCGTTACCTCCCGAAGTTCTCATCCTCCTAAGGTTAGATTTTGTGCGCTAAATTCAACGCTTTTCGATCAGCCGTAACGATGTCGCAACTTCTATGCGCGCAATGTCGTTACCCGTCCAAGCCCTTATCCTCCTAAAGCGAGGTTTTGTACGCTAAATTTAAAGCTTTTCGATCATCCGTAACGATATCCGCAACGCCTATGAACGCAATGTCGTTACCTGTCCAAGCCCTCATCCACCTAAGGCGAGATTTTGTGCGCTAAATTCAACGCTTTTCGATTAGCCGTAACGATATCTCAACGTTTATGCGCGCAATATCGTTACCGCATTCCTCCGTCATACACTGCAGGCGGCCCTCGATTTAACATCAGACAA
>CATJIF010000127.1 GCA_949740445.1 uncultured Peptostreptococcaceae bacterium
GCGGGGTCGCGCCCCTCTACCTCGTGGAGGTTGTAGCCGTGGCTTCCGATGGAAATATAACCGGTATCAATCATTTCCTTTGCCTGGGCTGCGGAAAAGTGCGGCGTCATGGCTTCGCCGGTGTCCTTATACGTGTCTTTTCCCACAGAGCATCCGATGGCGAAAATCGCAGCGTGCATGCGGTATTTTTCTAAAACTGGCAAGCCGATGGTCATATTGCTGAGATAACCGTCGTCGAAGGTGATGGCGACAGGCTTTTCCGGAAGCTCCCTTCCCTGCTCCACATAGGCGCGCAGATCATCAAGCGTAACGGATGTATAGCCCGCTGCCGACAGCGCGGCAATCTGTTCCTCAAACCGCTGTGCAGAGAGCGTTTCTTCGCTGAGATGGTGGTACATCAGGATGGGCACCTGCGCTGTGTAGGCAGCTTCGTCGGGCTGCGGTACATCCCAGAAGCCCGCGGTGTGTTCATCCACGGTTTCCGCCGTAACGTAAGCTCCGAAGTCCTCCGGCACGTACACTGATTCATCGCCGAAGATCCGGGCCAGCGCCATGGCGCCTACGCAGTTTCTGAAGTGCGTGGCGTCGTAGAAATAGCGAGGATCTCTGCTGATAGAGCTTGCGGTAAAGTCCCAGAAGGGCGTTACATCCGCCAGCTCCCGGTAAAAACTTTCTACATCCACGTGGGAAAACTGCGTCAGATAGTCGTAATAGACGGGAGCTGCCACCACCACGAGATTGACGCCAGCCTCCTGGCAGAGGTCGCGGATGGCAGCTACGCTTTTCATGCAGCGTTCAGTTTCTGCCAGCCCCTTGCTGTGCGTTGGATAGTCTTTAAACACACTGTAATGTTCGAGATAGGTATTTAGATCCCCGATGGCCTCCACATCCCGGACGGATTTGTCGTAGGCCCCGGTTGTCTCGTCGAACACATCGTGGGCTGCCTGCAGAACGCTGTCTGTTGCCAGCTTTTGCAGCTTGACCGCCCCATATTGGGGATTGGCGAACAAAAAACGGCTGTAATAGGAGAGCGCCGGGCTTCCATCCGCCTCGCAGGGCATGGAATGCGTCAGCGGGTTGGATTCCGTCGCGTAGACATTTCCATTATCTATATAAACGTTCAGGACTAAATTCTTTACTTCGTAATGCTCGATCAGATAGCGGCTGAGCTGCTCCGTATCCAGCATATCCGCCCCGTACATGATGAGATTGTAAAAGTTCGCATCGAAATACTGGTTGAGCTGTTCTGCCGGATAAGAGCTGGTAGACGAGCATCCGACGATGTAAGAATCGTATTCGCCGTGGTGCTGCTTCAGATACGTAAACTTTGCAATGCGCGGGTTATTCGTGGCATCGTAGGACCACCAGTGCAAAATGGGGTCGCCGAAGGCGCCGAAGGGGTCTGTGCACACATTGAAGAGCATCAGCCCGCCGGCTACCAAAAGCACGGAAACCGCAAAGAGGGCCAGCCACTGCTTCGAAGAAATGGAATGCTTTGAGTTCATAGCCCCTCCTGTCAATACTGCTGATAGATAAACTCCGAAGCGATGTAGTCGCCCCGCATAATGCCAAACAGCAAAAGCACGGTCAGCGACAGCAGAATCGCCGCCCACTGCACAAGCCAGTGCCGCCGCGCCAACGCCTCGCGGATGCAGACGCCCCGCTCCTGATAACACTCTGCCGCTAAAATCACCAAAGCGCCGGCAAATACGCAAAGGATATCTCCTGCGCCAAGGCCCAGCTGCAGCATGCGACCATCCCAGAGCGCAGCGATTTCCGGGTCGACTACGGTCATCTTCATCATCCACAGCGCAGCGCTTAAACTCTCTGCCCGGGTTAAGTACCGCCCGATAAATACCAGCGCCGTGGTGCGCCCGATCTGAAACAGCCGGAACCACCGGCTTTCCTGCGGAATGCCCAGGGCCTGCCGCACGGCCTGAAAGCGCCCCTCCAGCAGAAAGGCCGCCGTAATCAGGATGCCGTTGTAAAAGCCGAACACCAGGTAGCGCGCATCCGTGCCGTGCCAGATGCCGATTAAGAAATACACGACAAACGTGGCAATGGAGGTGGGAAGCACCTTCCCCGCCTTGCCTTTGATATGCCTGCGGCTCCACTTTCCCAGCCGCCCCAAAGGCTTGGAAAGCGACAGCGGATAGAACACGTAATCGCGCATCCACTGCCCTAAAGTAATGTGCCAGCGCCGCCAGTAATCGGCAAGGGAAATGGCAAACAGCGGCCGCCGGAAGTTTTCCGCCAGGTCGATGCCAAACATCTGTGCCACGCCCCTGGTAATGTCGATACCGCCGGAAAAATCGCAGTACAGCTGGATGCAATAAAACAGCACCCCGGCCGCAAGCAGCGTACCGTGGTACTGGGTATATTCCCCGAACACCGTGGCGACGATGACGCCGGCCCGGTCGGAGATCACCATTTTCTTAAAATAGCCCCAGAGCATCAGTTGAATGCCGTACTGGACAGCGGTGGCATCGAAGCTGCGCTGTGCGGTCAGCTGCGGCGCAAGCTGATGAAACCGGCTGATGGGGCCCTGCACCATCTGGGGGAAAAACGAAACGAACAGGGCGAATTTTGCCACGTTGCGCTCCGGCGGGTATTTGCCGCGGTAGCAGTCGATAACATAACCTATTGACTGGAAGATGTAAAAGGATAAGCCCAGCGGCAGCACAAAATCCCAGCGGGGCAGCGGCATCCGAAGCAGCGGCTGCAGCTGGTCCACGGTAACACTCCAGTATTTCAGCACGTAGAGCAGGCCGAAATTCGCCAGCACCGCAAGGAGCACCACCTGTTTTTTCCGCCGTTTTATGACCTCGCCTGCGGCCCTGTCCTCCTTTGGCAGCTGCTTTCGCCTTTCGTTTAGATGGCCTAACACAAGCCCTGCACTGTAAGTAGACAGCGTGGTAAACAGCAGATAGCCGATGGTCTTTATCCCTCCGGCCGCGTAAAAGCCGAAGCTGACCAGCAGCAAAACCACCCACTGCATCCGCTTTGGAACGATGTAATAGAAAAGCAGCGAGCACAGGACAAAACCTAAGAAGGCCCAGGATGTAAACGCCATGCTACTGCCTGCGGCTTTCGATCAGCTCCAGCATGGCCTGGGCGGAATTGAAGTTCTCCGGCAGCAGGTCGTCCACGTTCAGCTCCACGTCGAACACGTCCATAATCTCCGCTACAATCGTTACGATATCCAGGGACTCCAGAATGCCGTCGTCGATCAGAGCTGTTTCCTTTGTAAAATCCACGCCAGGGCAGACCTCGTTTAAAATATTCAGTAATTCTTCCATCGCTTGCTTCCTCTTTCTTCGTTCATTTATAAAATCCATGTACCCGAAAGTACATCCTCAGCCAGCATCCACTTGGCACATCTGTGGGCCGGCTTACGGCCGGTACAGCACCGCAGAGCGCCATCCATCCGGCTGGTATCCGTTGTTTAGATACAGCTGCCGTCCAGCCTCATTGTCCGGGCGCACCCACACCACGCTCCTGGCATGCTGCGTATGTTGCAGATATGCCGCCAGCAGGTTCTGCGCCCCGCCCTGCCGCCGAAAATTTTCCGCTACGGCGATGTGGCGAAGCTGCGTGCCGGCTCCCTCTCTTCCGATGTGAAGCAGGCCGGCGATTTCGCCCGAAGGCGCAACGGCACAGAGCAGGTTTTCTTTCTCGATGTCGTCGCAAAGCTCCCACTGCGCAGGAAGGCAGCCCGTTATCCGGTCGAAGCACCGGCGCATCAGCGCAGCGACTGCAGGTGCCTCTTCCGGCCCCACAAGGCGCACGCAAAGCGGGCTTTCCACAGAGGCAACTGGGGTTTGCTTTGCCAGCGTCAGGCGCTGCCGTTCATACAGCAGGGAAAACCCCTGCGATTGCCAAAACGCTGTCGCCTGATGCAACGCGCTGTCTTTTTCACGCGAGGCGATTTCTGTTACCGTAGGCTGCGAAAAGCAGCCGAACTCCGGCAGAGACAAGCTTTGCAGGTAAAACTGCATCCTCTGGTAACCGGAACGCTGGTAAAACAGCAGCAGGCCGTCATCCCACTCCTCTACGCTCAGTGCTTTTTCTTTGATTTCCTTTATATAAGCTTCTTTTGCGCCAAAGGCATTGGTCGCCACGCCACGCCGCAGATGACGGGAAATGCAGGCCGACAGGGCTTCGTAGGATTCAATCTGCATACTCTGCCTCATACTCTCTCTTCAGCCGCACCCGGTCGATTTTTCCGTTGGCATTGTAGGGCATTTTCTCTACCCGCCGATAGATATTGGGCTGCATGTAGCGCGGAAGCTCCTTGCGCAGCGCCTGGGCAATCGTTGCGCTGGAGGCTGTCTGCGCCTCGGACCCCGCTGGCGCTTTGGATGCTTTCGCCTGATACACGCAGACGATTTTGTCCTGCGCCTGATCGAAGAAGCAGATCGCTTCTTCGATGTCTGAAAGCCCGTGAAGGGCGGTTTCCACCTCGCCCAGCTCAATGCGGTAGCCCATGTGCTTGATCTGGTTGTCCTTTCTGGCACAAAAATATAAAAGCCCGTCGCTTCCCCAATAGCCCATGTCCCCGGTGCGGTAAATGCGGTCGGGATAGCTGGAATTTTGCGGGTTTTGAATAAAGGCAGCCGCCGTTTTATCCCAATCGCCGAAATATCCCTTGGCAAGCCCCAGCCCGCGCACACAGATTTCGCCGATTTCCCCGTCGGCTGCCGGCTGCAGGTCTTCCCGCAAAAGCAGTATCTCTTTATTGCGGCACACCCTGCCGATGGGGATGGGCTCGCCCTCGGCAAATTCCCTGTCCGCCTCGTACCACGCCACATCCACCGTGGTTTCTGTCGGGCCGTAGAGGTTGATATAGCGCACCCGCGGCAGCGCCTGCCGCCAGAGGCTTAAGTCCCTGGCCTGCATGGCCTCGCCGCCGGCCAGCACTTTGGCCAGATATTGCGGCTGGTATTGCTTTAACACGCCGGAAGCTGCCGTCAGGTGAAAGGCCGATGTCGCCCACTGCAGCGCTGTGATTTTCTTCTGATTTAATTCTTCCACTAAAAGTTTCGGGAACATAAACAGCTTTTTCGCAAGGATGTAGCAGGTGGCACCGCATTTCAGCGTCATATACACATCTTTGACAGAGCCGTCAAAATAAAAGGGCGCCTGATTGCCCAGCACGTCCGCTTCGGTAAACTCTGCCATGTCGGAAAGCCACTCCGAGAGGTCGATCACGCCCCGGTGGTGGCAGACGATCCCCTTGGGCACGCCGGTGGAGCCAGAAGTAAAAATGGCATAGGCCGGATCAATGTCCAGCACCCGGGCCCTCCGCGCTACAAGCAGCGCGCTGTCGGGTGCTTCCGTTTCCACCTGCTCCAGGCAAAGCGCCGGGCACGGGGGATTTAACTGAGAAATCAGCGGCTCCTGCTTCTGCGCATACAGCAGGCACAGCGGGTTCAGCTGCGCTAAAATCGACTCCATCCGCGCAGGCGGCATAGCAAAATCCACAGGCACATAGTAATGTCCGCTGGCCAGTACGCTCTGAAAGGCTGCCACAGATATGGCTGTTCGGTCGGTCAGCACTGCCACCGGCCGGTTGACCTGCTCTGCAAGCTTTGCTATGGCTGTACCGCAGCTTAAGGAAAACTCCAGCAGCTGCCGGAAAGTAAACGCCCGGTTCTCGTCGGAAAAGGCGATTTTCTCCGGATAGCGGCTTGCAGATTTTTCCAAATATTCCCATAGATTCAGCATTGAAATTCCTCCCTGCATATCGTTTTTACTATATCACAGGCCCATGGTTCAGTCAACCGCTGGCAGCCGCGGAAATAAAAAAGACCGCAACGCCTGCTGTCTTATCAGCGTCTGGTCGGTCTTTTCAGCCAACCGCCCCGGCTCTGCACAGATCTAGGGCGGTTGATTCATCGGTGATTCCAGATTATGTCCGGTTACAGCTCCCAAAGGTGGGCAATCAGCTGCTGCGTTACCTGCGGCACGACCTCCAGCAGGCTCTTTTTATTGACGCGCTCCGTCCACTGGTGGTATTCCTTGCCGATGGGGCCGTAGATGACCGAAGGAATTCCGATTTCCTCAATGGCTTCGAAATTCAGGCTGTACAGCTCGCCCCACATGGGCGTATTGGCGGAAAAGGCATTGTAATCGAAGGGATGGTCCATGGCGCTGTAGCTGGCGTCGGAAATGCCCATAAAGTAGTTTTCATAGCCCATGGGCTGCCCAAACTGCTCCTCGGATACCTTTTTTACAAACTGGAAGGCATCGGTGCCTGCCCCTTCCTTTCCGGCGATCAGGTCGCTGTGCACCGCGGGATAGTACGGCGGTGCAAAGCCCAGCAGGATCAGCGGCTGCTTGATGTCCGCGTAGTTGAGCACCTTTTCCATCAGGGCGACGGTGGCCGCCGGATAGATCAGCTCACCCGCGCGGGTTTTCTGCGCGATTTCCGCATAAGCTGCGGAGTAAAAGGCTTCGAAGGCAGCGCTGTCCTCATCCTTTAAGCGCTGGATCAACTCAGCGAAGGTTAAAACCAGCGTATCGTAGTGGATGGCCTCCCTGGTTTCGAACTTGTTGATTTTCTTATATTCCTGATAGGTGGCGTTCAGCGTGCTTACCATTTCTGCAAACACTTCTTCGGAAATCTTTTTCAGCTTTGCCATCACCTGGTCGGGCGTGGTAGAAAAGCTGAGCACGGTGAAGTAGCCGGAAGCCCGGTAGGGGATGGATACATCGTACACGTATTTCATATCGCGCATGTTGGTCCAGGTGGGCGGCATGGTGGCCTCGTCTTCGTAGCTGTCCGAAAATTCCAGGCTGCCGTTGGTGCGCAGATAGATGCCAGAAAGCATGCCCAGCGGCGAAATGCCGTTAAAGCAGTGCCCCACGTGGGCCGTAACGCCCTGCACCATGACGACAGGCATGCTCTTTCCCACGGAGCCGATGGACATAATCTGCTTTCCTTCGGCTGAATTGGTGGGTTCGGGGTCGATCAGCAGCTTGTAGTCCAGCTTGTATTCCCGCTGAAACCGGCGCAGCACCTCCGCACCTGCGCGCATGCCGGCAGAATAGGATTCTTCGTCGGGAACGCCCATAAAGAACAGACAGCCAGGCAGCGTCCCTTCCTGCGCCTTCTTCGCATACTGCTCGAACAGCGCCAGGTGGATGGCTACGCCGCCCTTCATATCGGCAGCGCCCCGGCCCCAGATCCACTCGCCGGATTCCATATCGGCCCGCGCTTCGTCGCTCAGGGCTTTTTTCGAAAGCGCCGCTTCCAGCTCTTCGCCCAGCGTAAAGGCCAGAGCCTCCGCTTCGCCGTACACTTCGGCATTTACTACATCGAAGTGCCCCATCATTACGACTGTATTTCTCTTTTCGCCGTTTAGAAACGCATAGGGAACCTTCCTCTCGTGGGCATCACCTTCGATGTCCAGCAATCCCACATCTTCGGGATGCTCCTTAAAATAGGGCAGACCGCTGAGAAAGTCATAAATGTACTGCGCCGCGGCAACCTCCTTCGGTGAATCGCTGATGCTGTCAATGGCTACCAGGTCTGTCATCAGCTTCATAATTCTTTCTTTCATAGTGCTGTTCCTCCCAGGCAAAAGCCTCTCTTCTATTATTTGACAAGTCAAGTGTATCACAAACTTCCCCATCACAACAGGAAAATTTTAGAAGCAAAACAGAAATTTCGGACTTCTCCTGTAGAAAAATAGCACCCCTGCCCCTGCCTGGCGCTTTTGCGGTTATTTTGAAAAAGCTTGCGTATCATCGTGACAAAGCCAGCGTTCTGTGATAGAATGGCTCTAATTTCATATGTGATTACACATAATCGCAATGCGATTCCATCCGCCGGCACGGCGCATCTGTTCTTGCCCGCGGAGAGTAAGAGTTTATAAGGAGTAATTGACTTAGCATGAAAATCATCATCGTGGGCGACGGAAAGGTCGGCCTGGCCCTGACCCGCCAGTTGTCCAAGGAGGGCCACGACCTGACCATCGTGGATTCCAATCCCAAAGTATTAAACGATAATATAGAAAACTTCGACATCCTTACCGTCGAGGGCAACGGCGCTTCCATGGATACGCTGCGCCGGGCCGATGCGCCACAGGCAGATCTGGTTATCGCCGCCACCAGCGCCGACGAAATTAACCTGCTGTGCTGCATTACCGCGAAAAAATTAGGTGCGGCCCACACCATCGCCCGCGTTCGCAACCCCGAATATACCGAGCAGCTGGTAGCCCTTCGCGAAGAGCTGGGGCTTTCCATGACCATCAACCCGGAATATTCCGCTGCCCGCGAAATCTTTCACATCCTGCAGTTTCCCAACTTCCTCAAACGCGACACCTTTGCCAAAGGCCGCGTGGAAATCGTCGAAATGCGCGTGGATGAAAAAAGCCCACTGCGCGGCGTGGTACTTTACCGCCTGCAGCACACTATCGGCGTTAAAATCCTCATCGCTGCCGTGCTGCGCGGCGAGGAAGTGGCCATCCCCACCGGAAACTTCGTGCTTCAGGAAGGCGACCACGTATTTTTCGTCGCCAAGACCGCGCACCTGAATAAGCTGCTGCGCAATCTGGGCATCGGCAAGCAACGCGTGCGGCAGGTGCTGATCGTCGGCGGCGGCAGGATCAGCCGCCATCTGATCTACCGCCTGCTGGAAGCCGGCATCCACGTAAAAGTCATCGAAAAGGACCACGCCAAGTGCCTGCAGCTGGCCAGCATCTTCCCGCAGATTTCTGTCATCGAAGGCGACGGTTCGCAGCAGAATGTCCTGCGCAGCCAGGGAATTGAGCATACGGATGCCATCGTCACTCTTACGAACATGGACGAGGAGAACGTGGTTATCTCCATGTACGCCCACTATGCCGGCGTTAAAAAGATCGTTACGAAAATCGGGCGCCTGGAATACGGAAGCGTGTTTACCGACATGGGCATCGGCAGCATCATCAGCCCCAAGGAGCGCTGCAGCGCCGATATCGTCCGCTACGTCCGGGCCATGCAGAATGCGGAAGGAAGCGAAATCGTCGCCCTTTACCACATCGCCAACGACCTGGCAGAAGCGATGGAATTCCGCGTAGACGATACGGTCCGCTACTTAGGCGTTCCGCTGAAGGACATTCCCTTGCGCAATAACATCCTGATCGCCTGCGTCACCCGCGGCAACGAAACCCTGCTGGCCAACGGCGATACCAGCTATCGCGTAGGCGATGCCGTGGTTGTAGTCAGCACAGGCCAGCACATGATTCACCATCTCAACGACATCTACGCAGAATAAACAGGCAAAAGCGCCGGGCGTATGCAAGCCGCAGGCGTTTTCCCTTTTCCAGGCGTTTTTCTTCATTATATTAAGAGGTTTTCCATGAACATTAAATTTGTAGGGCATACCATCAGCTATCTTCTGATTATGGAAGCGTTGCTTATGCTCCCCTCGGCAGTCATCGCTATTGTAGATCAAGACGGCACAGCCCGCTGTTTCGCCGCTGCCATGGTTCTGCTGCTGCTTGCAGCCGCTCTGCTGCACAGGCTCTGCCGCCGCAATACCTCGCAACAGTATTACGCCCAGGAAGGCTTTGTTACCGTCAGCCTGGCCTGGGTGTTTCTGTCCTGTTTTGGTGCCCTGCCTTTTGTTTTCAGCGGCCAGATCCCTTCTTTTATCGACGCGCTGTTCGAAACCGTGTCGGGCTTTACGACCACAGGCGCTTCCATCCTGACTAATGTGGAATCCCTCAGCCGCAGCCTTCTGTTCTGGCGCAGCTTTACCCACTGGCTGGGCGGCATGGGGATTTTAGTCTTTATGCTGGCCATCGTTCCCATGGGCAAGGAATCCGGCTACAGCCTTCACCTGCTGCGGGCGGAAAGCCCCGGCCCCAGCGTCAGCAAATTGACACCCCGCATGGGAAATACGGCGAAAATCCTCTACGGTCTCTATCTTCTGATGACGGCCGCCTGCCTGATCCTCTATCTGTTAGGCGGCATGCCTGTGTTCGAAGCCTTCTGCCACGCCTTCGGCACCGCAGGCACTGGTGGCTTCGGCGTGCTGAACGACAGCATGGGCAGCTATTCGCCCTACATCCAATGGGTGACTACGATTTTTATGGCCCTGTTTGGCATCAATTTCACGGTCTATTTTCTGCTGATTCTGCGCGAATACTGCGAAGTGCTGATGGATGAGGAGCTCCGGCTCTACCTGGGCATTATGGTTGCCTCCACACTGCTCATTACCTGGGATATTCTTCCGCTGTATCATACGCTGCCCGAAAGCCTGCGCTACGCGGCATTTCAGGTCAGCAGCATTATGACTACCACCGGCTACAGCACGGCAGATTTTACGCTGTGGCCCGCGTTTTCGCAGATGATTCTGCTGACGCTGATGATTCTGGGGGCCAGTGCCGGAAGCACCGGCGGCGGCCTGAAAATCGCCCGCGTGCTGCTGCTTCTGAAAACCCTGCGGCGCAATATCTATCAGACGCTGCGGCCCCACAGCGTGCAGGCGATCATCATCAACCGGCGCCCCATGGACGAGCAGATCATACAGAATACCAATTCCTATCTCTCCGCCTACTGTATTCTCAACCTCGTCGCTATGCTTTTGATATCGCTGGACGAATTTCCCTTTGCCACCAACGTCTCTGCGGTTTTGGCCTGCTTCAACAACATCGGGCCTGGGCTGGAGCTTGCAGGGCCGGCCTGCAATTTCAGCTTTTTCAGCCCCCTTTCCAAAATCGTGCTGACGGTTGCCATGCTTCTTGGGCGGCTGGAAATCTTCCCCCTGCTGTCCATGCTCAGCCGCCGCTCCTGGAACCGCAGTCTGTAGCACATCTTCGATTCTTCCGTCGGTCCGAATCGCCCGGACCGACGGCGATTTTTTTGCCCCAGCTCCGTTTTTATGTCACACATTTCCCGCGCTCCGAATATGTTATATTAACTTCACCGGCAGGACCGCCTACAGGCGGAGGCCCGCCGCGGAGAAGAAAATAATAGAGAAGTAGGTGATTTCATAATGTCAGAAGGATGTGGACTCCTGCGTGGAGACGGTGGTATCGATACCAGCTTGCTGTTTTTCTTCCTGTTGCTGGTGATTATTTTCTGCAACTGTTACAGCAGATAGCAGCTCCATAGGTTCGTTCGTACAAACAAAAAACCGGCGCAGCTTTCCCGCGCCGGTTTTTTATTTTTCTTTTAGCAGACCTCGGTTTCGTCATACGCCTCTTCCTCCGTCTCTCCTACTTCCGTGCACACAGCCTTCAGCAGGCGGTCAGCGCCGTGAACCAGTAAAATGGAGCACTCCACATGACGCACCCACGGGTAGGGGATTTCATCCATGCCCAGATACGTTCCCAAAATATTTCCGCAGATGGCTGCTACCGTATCGCTGTCGCCGTCGTGATTAACCGCCAGCTGGATCGCCCGACGAAAATCCCTCGGGTAGCGCAGCGCACAGTAAAGCCCCTGCGCTACTGCTTCACTTCCTCGATGCCAGCATCCGATGGCTGAAAGATCGATGCGGTTGACGGTTTCGATTTCGCTGCTGTCTAAGAGCCTGTCGTTGCGGTTCATCTGCGCTGCCAGATCCATGGCCTTTTCCACGGCCTCGCAGATCCTTTCGCAGTCCGGTTGCTGGCAGAGCTCTTTTAAGCTGCGCTGCGCCGCGGTTTTCAGGTCTTTTCCCTGGATCAGCCAGGCGATCATGCAGGCTAAAAAGCCTGCTGCCAGAAAAGCATCGGAGTGCCCGTGGGTAATCGCGCCGCTTTCCATGCCGATGCGAAAAGCCATTTTGGGATCGTTGTAAAAATAGAGGCCGATGGGTGCTGCCCGCATGACAGCCCCTGCTCCGGCGCTCTGATTGATGCGGTTGGCAATCGTCCCGTATTTTCCGTTGATGCAGCCATCCAGTGCTTCGATGCTCGTGGCTCCCGGCTGCCGGCGAGCAAACAGTGCTTCGTTTTTCAGAATTTCCCCTTCTAAGAGAAAGTCGTACTCCCTGTCGGCAAAATGTCCCGTCTGCGTATACAGCCATTTCTGATAGCTGTAAAACAAGCAGGGTATGTATGCGTAAATGCCCCGTTCCTTCGCCTTTTTATCCGCCCACAGCAGGCCGTCCACAGTAAAGACAGACATCTGCGTATCGTCGGAAAAAAACGCCTCTTTCGTTTCTTTATCAATGGGGAATTGCGTTATGCCGCGGTCCCCGTGCACCTTGCGGATTTCCTCCCAGGGCAGAAGCTCCACCGGATATCCCATGGCATCGCCGCAGGCTCCCCCCAGCAGGCAGCCTCTAAAATATGTCTTTGCAGTTTTCATCGACAGCTCCTTCTGCGATCGTTACCTGCTGCTGGAATTGTTTCAGCAAGTTGCGTCGCTGCTTGTAATCCGGCAGAACGCGCTCCACCTGGCTCCAGAAGCGCTCCGAGTGATTCATCTCGATCAGATGCGCAAGCTCGTGCACTACCACGTAGTCCCGCAGCGGCTGCGGGGCAAACCACAGGCGGTAAGCAAAGCTGATGCTGCCGGTGCTGCTGCAGGAACCCCAACGGGTCTTTGCCCCGCTGATGCGGATGCTGCGGTAGTGGACGCCCATCAGAGGTGCAAATCTCTGACAGCGCTCTCGAAGATCCTTTGCCGCTTCTCTTCGTGCCTGCACTACCTGCTGTGGCGTCAAGCGGATTTCCCGGCGCTGTGCCGCGATGGCCTGCTGCTTTGCCACAGCCCGCCGTATCCAGTCCGCCTTCTCTTCGACAAAGGCCTCAATCTGTGAAAGCGGCATGGAAAGCGGCGCACGGGCGGTTAGCCGCCCCTGCGCATCCACATACAGCGCAAGCGTTTTTCTCCGAGAACGGAGAATCTCGCAAGTCACCTGCGCCAAGCCCTCCTGCTGCTTCACGGCTTTATATCCTCTACGATGCTGACCAGTTCCACATCGCCCTTCGTTTCGTCGGATACTGTAATCAGCCCGTAGATGCAGTTTGCCTCCAGATGGCCCATCAGCGTATCTACGGTCTGTCCATCCACCGTAAAGCGTACCCTGTCGATTTCCTCATAGCTTTTAACCAGCGTCCGAACCACCTGCTCGATCAGATAGGTTTCTTCCAACGAACCGCCATGCATGGCGTCCTTGTTGAGGTCCACAACGGCCAGCCCATCCTGCACGCTTATACCATCCACCATGTCCTGGCGAACCATAGTTTCCTCACCCTCGCCGGCCGCAGTTAGAAGCTCTACCGTTTCTTCGTAGCGGTCGTCAGCATCCTCTGCGTCGATTTTCAGCGTCTGCTCTTTTACGATCATCGGCTCGATGGCTTCATCTCCGGTTTCGATGTATTGTGCATCTACAAAGTAAAGGGCGACTGGGAATTCAGCGGGCGTCTCTTTGTCCATATCGTCTTCACCGCCTCCGCTACAAGCTGTCAGCGCACACAGCGCAAGCAACAGTGCCAAAATCAGTGCTGCAGGACGGCCGCCATAAAATACTCTCGATTTTTCTTTTTTGTTTTTCATTGCTATTGTTTCCTTTCATCTCTCTTTCCCTTTTTTGCGCTCCCTGAAGCGCTGTTTTTTGTGAAGCTTCCACTCCACACGAAACCAAATGTTTCCCCTGTGTTTATTCTATCACAGTTCCGTTCTGTATAATATTACAAATTCGATAAAAATGCAGCTGCGTTTCAAATGCGCTCAGGAATGAGCAAAAAAACGATCTTTCCAGTCTATCATGGAGCACACACGCTTTATTTGCAGTAGTTTTTCTTATGTATCTATTACAATAATTTTCTTTACTTATTTTAATTCCTGCGCTATTCTTTATTCATAAACCATTCACATCAATCGACCTCGTTTTTCCAAAAGCTGCACTGGAAAGACCGAAAAAGGCGGCCTTATGCAAACCGCCTTTTTTTCATATATTTTTTTCGGTTTTGGCAAGTTTTTCTGAAACTTTTCCCTTTTCGGCACCGTCTAATTATTCGCAGAGAGAAAACGCAGGGACAAAGAGGTGGGA
>CATJIF010000128.1 GCA_949740445.1 uncultured Peptostreptococcaceae bacterium
ACGTCGGAAGGAGTTGCGGCAAATGCCATGCCAAAGCTTCCCAGAATCATAGAGAGGACCAGTACCAATGAAAGTACTTTTTTCATTTTCTAATTCCTCCTTTAGAATACGTTGAAGGGGAGTTCTTTACATTTCTTCCTGCAAATTATCCTCCCCTCCTGAAGATAATTTGACATTATGATTAGGCTTACATAGAGAAAGAATAGCAATGAATAAACCGAATAAAAAGAGCAATACAAATAGCAAAACATTTATAAAAATGAGAGATTAAACAAACGATTGTTTATTGTTGATTGGCGATTTGAAATCGAATGCAAACATATAAAATGAAGAACACTTCTTAAAGATTAAAGGCAAGTGCAAAAAGTAAAACTGGAAGTCTTACAACACACGGTATGATCAGCCAATATCACAATAATTTCGAAACCCCATTAAGGAGGGCTTCGCCCTGATGGGGGTAATATTCTTTTAGAATACGTGAAAGGGGGAGTTCTTTACACTGTATTAACCAGAAAGAAATCAGAGAATGATCGACAGAAAACAGGGATTGTGATACACTGATAGCAGAAAAAGCATGTATGCCAATACCAATGAAACGAGTAAATATAAAAATTTTTATAGAGGATAAATAAAACGCATATCGCTTTTAGACGATAAAAGAAGATGCTACGTGATGTTTCTGCAAAAGACGCAGGCGATCTAAGGTACTTGTGCATGTTCTCCAGAATGTGAGTACCGTCAGACCGCATTTGCTTTTGGAAAAACAGCAGGAACGGGCCATACTATAGACGCGCAGTACAATGCTGCATGCAACGAAAAGCGCGAGTGTGGAGGTAAAGCTCTGTGCAAGATAAACAGAACCTATATTTACAGAATAGAAAGGAAGGATGGCAGTGATGAAGTTTATCTGTTATAAAAAGTGTTCGACGTGCAAGAAAGCACAGCAGTGGTTGGATGATCATAAAATTGCCTACGAAGCAAGGGATATTAAAGAAGAAAATCCGTCGAAGGAAGAACTGCGGCAATGGCACAAGCTCAGCGGTCAGCCACTGAAGCGCTTTTTTAATACCAGCGGATTGCAATATAAGGCGCTGCAATTAAAAGACAAGCTTCCAACGATGAGCGAGGAGCAGCAGCTTGAGCTTTTGGCCAGCGATGGCATGCTGGTTAAGCGCCCGCTTTGCATTGGAGAGGAGTTTGTCTTAATCGGCTTTAAGGAAGATACGTGGAACGAACAGTTGAAACCGACATGCTGAAATTCAGTAAAAAAGAAACCATCCAAAAGGGCTACCAGTATTTTAATGAAGGACGGGTATCGAGGCTGACGCTGGAGGAAGGAAGCACCCCAAAGAAGCGGTATTACACTGCGACGGTGATGGGGATGGCGAAAAAATTCTATCGCGTTTGGTTCTGTCTCGACCAGCAGATGAATCTGCTCGATGCAGATTGCGATTGCCCGGCGTTTGAAAGCTATGATGGTCCCTGCAAACACATCGCAGCGGCAGTGTTTCAGCTAAATTGTGAGCAGAGAAGTAAGGGCAGCGGACAGACGCCGTTGACGACCTTGCGCGAGCAAACTTGGATGCCGGAGCCTTTGGAAGAAACGGCAGAGCCTTGCACGGGTACGGAGACAACGGGAGCAGATGCAAATGCAATGCGCCCTGCGGCAGGAAGCGCGGTTGGAGGATACAGGGAAGGGCCAGGAAGCGCAGGTAGCAGAGCGGCCAAAGCGATGCAGGATGGCGTAAACGCAGAAGGGATTCCCACAGAGGGGATCAGAACAAAAAGCATCAAGACAGAGGGAACGAAAACAGGGACTGTCAAGATAGAATATATGAAAGCGGAACGCACAAAAACAGAAGAGGCGAAAACAACGCGCAGCACAGTAGGCCAAGAAGCACCAGCGCTTCGTTTGCGCAGAAACACCTCGGCAGCGCTTTTAAAATGCATGGAGCAGATGGAAAAAGCACAGCCGGCAGGCGAAGCAGAGACTGTGCAGCGGGGCTCGGTTCACATTGTACCAACGCTCATTTGGGAACACGGAAAAATGCGGGTGGAGATTACTGTCGGACGGGAACGTCAGTATGTGGTCAGAAGCCTGGTCGATTTTTGCAGAAGCCTGCGCAACGGCGAGCCGCTGAGTTTTGGCAAAGGGTTATATTTTCACGGCACATTGCAGGCGTTTGATGAAGAATCATATCCGTTAGCCAAATTCTTTATGCGAAAATACCACCAGCTGGACGAGTTGAAGCGGCTGAAGAACTCCTTTGGCGGGCCGGATCTGGCGGAGCATCTCTTTACCGACAAGGGGCGCAGCATGAGGCTTACGCCGGAAGCAGTAGATGAATTGTTGGCGCTGCTCCATGGACAGGCATTTGTGTTTGATAAAAAAGAGCGGTACCGCTACAATTACCAACCTCTGGGCGCGCGGCGGAGAGAACGGCTGGAAAGAGGGTTTACCTCTCGCGTACACTTGCAGGAGGGAGACCCTCTGATTCCGTTGCACATTGCAGCAGAGCAGGATGGAGTGCTGCTTCGCACAGAGGAGCTTCCCTTTCGATGCCAGGGGGAAACGTCGCTGTATCTGCTGTTTGGCAGCAACAGTGAAATCATGTGGAAAAGCAGCCTGGAGTATGCCAGAACAATGGGAGCTTTTTTAGAATCCATGGAAGAAGCGGATCTCGAAATATTTATTTCAGAGCGCGACATTACCCAATTTTGCGTCAGCGTTTTTTCGGCTATCCGCGGGTGGCTTTCGCTGCAGGGCGATGCGGAGCTATTGGAAAGCTACATGCCCTGGGACATGGAGGGGCAGGTATATTTAGACAGCCCTTCCACTGGCGTGGTTACGGCAAAAGTCTATGGGGATTACGGGGAATGCCAGGTCAACCTGTACAATCACAGCTACGAATGCGACAAGCAGCCAATCGAAGCAGCGGAGGCGGCGGCAAAGGGACTGCGGCGCAACGAGGTACAGGAAAGGCGGTTGTGCCGTCTGCTGGAACTGTATTTTTCGAATATAGATATGGACCGGGGAATGCTGTTTATCAAAGACAATGACGATGGCATTTACAATTTTTTAACCCAGGGACAGGCGGAAGTGGCCGGGCAGGCCCGGCTGTTTGTCACCGACCGCTACCGGCGACTGATGTTTCCGGCGAAAAACAAAATGGCGGCAGGTGTATCCATCAGTGGGGAACTGCTGCGGGTAACCTTTGACCTGGAAGGATTTCCGGCAGAGGAAATGGCGGAGCTTCTGGCAGCCTATCGCGTGCGGCGCAAGTATTACCGGCTGCGAAGCGGTGCGTTTCTTTCCATGGAGGATGGCGAAATCCAGGATGCCATGCAGCTGGCGGCAGGACTGCAACTGACGCGGGAGGAAATGAATGCCGGGCAGGCGGTATTACCGCGCTACCGCGCTCTGTATGTGGATGAGATGGAAAAGCGCGCAGCGCATTTATCGCTGCGGCGCGACGAGAGTTTTTCTGCGTTTATCCGCAAAATCCGCGATATCGACGAAACAGAGCTGCCCGTGCCCGAATCGCTGGCATCCGTGTTGCGCGACTACCAGAAAACCGGGTACCGCTGGTTAAAAACCATGGCGAATCTGGGTTTTGGAGCGATTTTGGCCGACGACATGGGGCTTGGCAAGACGCTGGAAATGATCGCATTGCTGGTATCCGTTGCGCAGGAGGGAGGCGTCGGAACCGACGCCTTTGACAAAGAGATTTCAGATGTGCTGGCGCTGGTAGTCTGCCCTGCGTCACTGGTGTGGAACTGGCAGCGGGAATTGCAGCGCTTTGCGCCGCAGCTGATTCCTGTGATGATTGCGGGAACCGCCTCGCAGCGAAAGTCGCAGCTGCAGGAGGTAAAGCGGCGGACGGTGGCAGAACGCGGCGCTCTGGTGGTGATTACCTCCTACGATTTACTGAGGCGCGACGTGGGGCTGTACGATGCGCTGTATTTTCACTATCATATTATTGATGAAGCGCAGTACATTAAAAATTTTGCGACGAAGAATGCGAAAGCGGTCAATGCGCTTTGCAGCGGGCATCGCTTTGCGCTGACCGGTACGCCGGTAGAAAACCGATTGAGCGATCTGTGGAGCATTGTTCATTTTTTAATGCCCGGGTATCTGGGCAGCTATCAGCAATTTCGTCAGCAGTACGAGCGGCCGATTTTAGAAGAGCGCGACGAGGCAGCAAACGAGTTGCTTCACAATCAGGTGCGCCCCTTTATTCTACGGCGGCTGAAGCAGAAGGTGCTGAAGGAGCTGCCTGAGAAGGTGGAGAGCGTGGTTTACGTTCCGCTGAAGGGCGAGCAGCAGAAGCTGTACATGGCGAACCTGGCGAAGGTGAAATTAGAGGTGGGAAAGGAAATCCGCGAGGGCGGCTTCGAGTCGAACAAGCTGCAGGTATTGGCGCTGCTGATGCGGCTTCGCCAGCTGTGCTGCCATCCAGCGCTCTGCTACGAAAATTACCAGGGGGAAAGCGCCAAGTTAGAGGTATGTATGGAGCTGATTCGGCAGGCCATTAACGGCGGGCATCGAATGCTGCTGTTTTCGCAGTTCACGACAATGCTTTCCCTGATTGAAGCAGAGCTGAAAAAAGAAAAAATCGGCTATTTTCTGCTGACCGGGCAGACGCCCAAAGCAGAGAGGCAGCGTCTGATGACCGAGTTTAACGAAGGCAGGATTCCCGTATTTTTGATTTCCCTGAAAGCAGGCGGAACGGGGCTGAATCTGACCGGGGCGGATATCGTAATCCACTACGATCCTTGGTGGAACTTGGCAGCGCAGAATCAGGCTACTGACCGGGCCTACCGCATGGGGCAGCACAACAGTGTGCAGGTATATAAATTAGTGGCGGACGGAACGATAGAAGAGAAGATCCTGCATTTGCAGGAGCATAAAAATCAGCTGGCCGACTCGGTAATTACAGAAAATAGTGCGCTATTCGGCGGCATAAAGGAAGACCAGCTGCGCGAGTTGTTTGATCTGGAGGGCGTATAGTGCCACATGCTAAGCAATGGTGTACAAAGACACTGTGGCGTGCATGGTGGAAGTGTAAAAGAGCGTTGGCAATAAAAGAAAATGTGGATGCGCTATTTTGCGCAGGTGCATTCTGTAATTCTGTAAACAAGAAGCTTAAATTAACTCCCTTTTCAGAATTGTGTTCCTGCTGAAATTGAAGTTTTAAATCTGCATTGTGGGTGGCAAGTGAATATCATATATAATCAAGTTCTAAAAAGGTATTTATATGTATGAAATTTGCAAAAAAATAAAAATCAACCCTCGAAAACTTTATAATGGTTGTATCTTTATGGCGGTGGCTCATGCAGTAACAGTCGGGGAATATCCAGAGTTAAATTATCAACACTCTTGGGATAGCATAAATTACTGCATGAATAAC
>CATJIF010000129.1 GCA_949740445.1 uncultured Peptostreptococcaceae bacterium
ATGAGTTTGATCTGGCTGCAGGAGCTCATGGTACAGTAGGAACCAAGTTGACCGCTTCTGACATCGCTGCCGCATTTGCTGCAGGCAAGTTTACGGATGCCAACGGCAATACCATGACCGCCGGTAAGGCCACCATTGGCGACGTGGAATACGATGTTACTGCTGCTAATGGCAAGCTGACATTCTCTACTACGGAAGACCTGCCCGATGGCACTAAGATTCCTGCTACTGTGGCGATTTCCGATCCTAACGCCGTTACTGTGGAGGCTAAAAAGGATAAGTATGTCACCGGTGCGATTGGCTATACTGCTGCGACTGGCGGTACTGCTGCTACAGGCAATGCGTCAGTCGAAGTTGCCTATACAGATGCTGATGGCAATGCCAAGACTAAAACAGTCGACTTTGAGGTTGAAACAGATGCGAGCACAACTGCTACAAATCTGCTCAACGCCTTGAAAGCCGATACTGATCTAAATGCTCTCTTTGATATTACCGGCGATGAGACCGGAATTTCCTTCGAAGCTAAAGAAGCTGGCGCTGGCAAGGGCGCTGTCACTGGCCTGACCCTTACCAATGATAACGATCCAGTTAACAAAGATCAGACTACGATTGGTGCAAAAGATACTGCTAATTCTGTTGCAGGCGCGGATGAGACTACACCTGACAGCAACATCAAAGGCGACTACAACGTGTCCACCACCGATATCGTAACCAAGGCCGCTGCTACTGACAAGCGTCTGGCAAGCACTCACTTTACTCTGACCAATGACATGGTAACGGATGGAAGCTCCATCACCATCGGCAAAAAGACCTACACCTTCACTACCGATCAGAGCAAGATCGGCGAGGAGGGCTATGTGGATGCCACCAGCGGGGATCTGGCCAAAATCGCAGAGAATCTGACCGATGCAGTTGCCAAAGACAACACCACTTACACGTTAGGTACAGATGGCACTGCTGGCCACATCACCATCACTGAAAAGGATGGCCAGACCGATTTCGACCTGTCCACCATGGGCGGGATTGAGGCGTCGCTGGGCTTCCAAAAAGCTGTGACATCTCCGGTGGATGCCACCAAGGGATTGACGCTTCAGATCGGCGACACGGCAGATCCCTTCAACCAGCTGAAGGTGTCCATCAAGGATATGCACGCCGACAAGCTGGGGATCGACAAGAGCCAGATCAACATCAAAGATCAGGCCAGTGCTGCCAGGGCCGTCGATGCGATCAAGAAGGCCATCAACACCGTGTCCGATGTCCGCGGTACGTTAGGTGCAACGCAGAACCGGTTGGACCACACCATCAACAACCTGAGTGTAATGACCGAGAACATCCAGGATGCGGAATCCACCATCCGCGACGTGGACGTTGCCGAAGAGATGATGGCCTACACCAAGAACAACATCCTGATTCAGTCGGCACAAGCCATGCTGGCGCAGGCCAACCAGGTGCCCCAGGGCGTTCTGCAGCTGTTGCAGTAAACTGCTGTGGTACAATAAAACAGAGCGCTTAAAAGGCGTTTGCGAAATACGAACTCGTTACAAAAACGGCGACGGGAGCGGGCATGGGCCCGCTCTCGTTTTTGTGTAGCAGAAAACCACGCGCGGGACGCGTGGCTGATTGTAGAAAAAGAGGTTGATTTTTTGCAGGATATCGGAATTAGTTTTCTGTAAATTCAAACAGGTCTTCCACCGTCACATGAAACACTTTTGCAATGTCCATTGCCAGCTTGAGTGACGGATTGTATTTTCCGTTTTCCAGATGTACGATTGTTTCGCGCCTCGCGTGCACCAGCTCTGCTAATTCGCTTTGTTTTAATCCCGCGTTTTCCCGATATTCTTTGACTTTCGTTTTAAGAGCCATATCAAACTCCTTTACTGTCCATGACGCAAAACAGGATAAACCGCATAACCGCTAATACGAATATCATGCTGACGAGCATATAGCCTGCGATTCTTCCATCTATGAATGCAACAGCACTTGCAAAAGCGATGATAATAACAGCGACGACCATAATTTTTAAGGCGATTGCATCTGCTCTGCGCAGGTTTTGAATTGCCAGCTCATCCTTTTCTTCTTTGCTATACTTACGGATGCGGTTTGCCTGCAATGCAAAGAATACAATGGTGAATACGGCAATCATATTCTGGAGTGTCATGTAGTAGTCATGCCAGTCCCGTCTTGCCCACATCCAGTAATAACAGGCAAGGAGTACGGCGTAAATAATTTTTGTCCCTACGAGTTCTTTTAATGTGACTTTTGTTTTCATGTGTTACCCCTCCATGTGATATATTTATAACTCATCTGTTGTTATAAATATATCACTTCTCATGTGCGCTGTCAATAAAGAAATGTGAAATATTTTTAACTTACAGGCTTCTGTTTTAAAAGAAAATGCGAACCTCCGATGCAAAGCGGTGGGGTATGGTGTATACTATAGGGGAAAGACAGGCCCGCAGGCGATGCGGGCGAGCATGCTGCCGCAGGTTCGGGGCCAGCGCCCTGGCGGCGAGAATAAAAAGGAGCATAAAATATGTTAAAAATCAGCAGAGAATTTGTCCACGACGTGATGAGGGCTTCGCAAGAAGCTGTCGCGTTCTGCGAAAGCGGAGAGACGGTAATATTCGAGACCAGAGATTGCTATAACGACGCGATTATTCCCGGGCCAAAGCAGCCGAAGGAGGGCGAGCCCGACTATGCCAATCCCGTAACCGGTCCGCTGTTTATCCGGGGAGCGATGCCCGGCGACCAGCTGAAGGTAGAAATTTTAGATATCCGGCTGGCGCCCCAGGGCGTTATGCGCACATCGCCGACAGCCGGGGCGTTTCCGCACTATTATAAAGAAAGAATTGTAAAAATCTTTCCTGTCAGCGATGGGTACATGCAGTTTGATGAGGATTTGAAATTAAAGCTCAGCCCCATGATCGGCGTCATCGGCACGGCTCCCGAAACCGATGCGATTGATACAGCAACGCCTTACGATCACGGCGGAAATATGGACTGCAAAAAAATCGGCGCGGGCACGACGCTGTATCTTCCGGTCAATGTAGAGGGGGCACTGCTTTCCATGGGAGATATCCATGCGCTGATGGGCGACGGCGAGGTTATGATCTGCGGTCTGGAAATCGCAGGTGAGGTCACGGTAAAAGTAACGGTGCTGCACGACCAGCTGAAAGTGCCCACGCCATTTTTGCTGCGGGATGGCCTGGCGATGACGATACAGTCTGCCGATACGCTGGATGAAGCTGCCGTAAAGGCAGCCAACGCCATGATGGACTTCGTAACAAAGGCTTCGGGCCTCGCACCGGAAAAGAGCGGAATGCTGATGTCGCTGCTCTCCGATATGGCGGTCTGCCAGATCGTCGATCCGAAGATGACGGTTCGCGTGGAATTTCCGCTGGACATTCTTCAGCACTACGGCGTTCAGATGCCGTAGGAACGCCGGCAGTTACATCAGAAGCGGCGCAGATGTTTTACTGGCAGATGCGCCTTGATTTCAAAAAATAACAGGGGAAAAGCGCTAAAAAGCGCCAAAGGATTTTTGGTTGTCAGAGGTATGCGAACTTCGCGCAAAACAGCGTTCAAAGCCGGATATCTTTGGCAACCAGGGGGATAAGAGAGGAGAAAACAACGATGAGGGGATGGAAAAGAAGAGATTGGCAATGGAAGCAGATCGCAGCGGTGTGTACGGTAGCGGCGCTGTTAAGCGGAACGGCAATGACGGGATGCCAAGAAGCAGATGCGCAGGAGGATGTGCAGGATCGCCAGGATGAAGCTGCGCGGGAAAAGGAGATTTCACAGGCGAAAACGCTGCGCATGACGGCGGAGGAATATCCAATCGTGGATGGGTCTACGGCAACGGTACCGCTGTCAGAGGCCTTTGCCGCTTCTGTTACGCATCGTCCTATCGAGGAGGTCCGGCAATATATTTTGCACAATACCACGCACAACGCCTATGTTAATTTGATCGACGGCCTTGCGGACATTATCTTTGTAACCTCTCCCTCTGCAGATGCGCTGAGCTATGCGGCGGAGAAGGGAGTGGAGCTTTCCGTGGTTCCCATCGTCAGCGAAGGCTTTGTCTTTTTGACAAGCCGGGAAAATCCCGTCGACAGTCTAACGATGCAGCAGATTCAGGATATCTACAAAGGAAAGCTGACCAACTGGAATCAGGCAGGTGGACAGAACCAGCCGATAATCGCTTATCAGAGGCCGGATCATTCGGGAAGCCAGACCGGCATGTACGATCTGGTAGTTTCCGCCGAGGAAATCGCTGATGCACCTGCGAAAAAAAAGCTGCAGGGCATGGACGAGCTGGTAGATGTCGTAGCGGATTTTGAAAACGGCCCAGGCGCTATCGGTTATTCCTATTACCATTATGTAACCGATATGTGGATCAACGAGGGCATCAAACTGTTGGCTGTGGATGGAATACTGCCTTCGGCGCAGACCATTTCCGACGGCAGCTATCCTATTCAGACAGCCTATTATGCCGTAACGCGTTCCGATCTGCCAGGGGACAGCAGTGCAGCAAAGCTTCTTGCCTGGATTCTTTCTGAGGAGGGGCAGAAGACAGCACAGGAAGCTGGTTATATAAAACTTGGAACGCAGAAATAAAGCGGGGTTGCACAGGATCGGGCAGTCAAAAGGAGAAAGGCGATGAAAACTTGGGAATGTCTGCCGCATGCTGTTGCGATTCTGCTGCTATTGAGCCTGCTGCTGGCCGCAGGGGGTTGTGGCATGTTGGACAGCGTCGGTGGAGAAGGAGAATCGGATGGCGGAAAAACCGAAGAGATAGAAAAAAATGCGCAGGCAGCGTATCCGCCATTCGCGGCAGGGCAGCCGGTGAGCTATATGTATCATGGGAATATAACGTCAGAATGGAAGCACGACGAAGAAGCTCTTGCGCATATGGCTGATGCTGGAAGAATCGAAAACCCGCAGTGGAACCCAGGCAATACGGCTCGGAATTTCGAAGAAGCGAACAGCAACGTGTCCGAGAAGCAGGTTGCTGGATGTTATGCGGTAATCAGCGGACTTAAGGATGCGGCGGTAGAGAATGTGATCAATCAGAAGATATACGATACATACCGCGAGCTTTGCGCGCAGACGGAATTGCCAGCTTATCGCGGCAGCAAAGTGTTGGAAAAAACTTTCGTAACCAAACGCATTGATATTTTTCCCGGGGAAGAAGCCTGTATTGGAAATTTATATTCCCTTTCTATGCGCAAGCTCTGGTCCATGGAAAGAGGCGAGTCGAAAGACGTTGCATCCCGCATCATTATCGAGCGTCGGACGATGGTGTTCGATCTGGCTACAGGGCAGTTAGTGCCGCTAAGGGCATTGTTTGGCGACGATGTGGATTATCAGGCGGTAGTAAATCAGGCGGTGAGAGAAGCGCTGCCGGTTGTCCCTTCGGAATGGCAGGAGTCCTACGAGCATAACGGAACACATGTTTACAATAGTCCGCATCTGTCTTTGATAGCTCCCTTTGAGGGGATTCGGGAGGATCAGCCCTTTGTCGTCAACGCGGAAGGGATTTGTCTGTTTTTCGACGAAACGGATGGCGAATTCGAAACGCAGACAGGAACCTTTTCCGATCTGACGCTGTATTACGACGACCTGAAGGAGAGCGCCATTTATCCGCTGCGGTTTGCCGCAACCCCTAAGCTGTACGAAAACGAAGCGCTGGGCGCTGCCCTGTTTCCGGTCAATTACCAGCAGGTATCGGAGGTAAAGCAGGAAATGCGCGATGGCATTCCCTGCAAAGAATTGCTGTCGTATCCCAAATCGCTGACAGAGAAAGAAAAATCCCGCTATATAGATCAGGCGCGGAGCGAAGTCCTTTCCTGGCAGCAGCAGTGGGCAGAGGAACACAGAGAAGAACTGCAGCGCTGCGAACGGAGTTATCTGACCTATAGATGCAACGTTGGCCGCACCCTTGCATATTACAGCGTTGCCCACGAGGTATATGGCGGATATGACGATGGCAATATGGGCAGAAGCAAATATGTCGTATACGAGATTGATACAGGAAAAGAGGTTGCCGTTGAAGATTTGTTTTTGCCATCCTGCGACGCAAAAGAGGTGCTTCTTGCTCACTTGCAAAAGGCGATTTTAGAATTGAAGGGAACAGAGCTATCTGCGGCAGAGGCAGAAGCAGCCTGGCCGACAAGAGAGTTTCTCCTGTATCCCGATGCACTCCACCTGAAATATATCATTGACGGAGAGCTCATCGTCGATTATATACCGTTTCGGGACATCGACTGCAAAGGCCTGCGGCTGTTTCAGTAGACGGCAGCTACGGCTGCGGCTTGCATGGCTGCGGCCGTTTATTTTACACAGCGGCGCGCAGAAAAAATGTCTTTTCGCTCTGTTTTTCGCTGGAAAAATGCGGATGCGCACCTCAGCTCTACCGCTTGCATAAAAGGGTTCGCTTTTCAAAATACTATTGCTGTAAGCCATTGACATAGCCGCGGCCGAACAAGGCAAAGCGCGGGCTGTAAGCAACGGAAAAGGAGAGCAGAAAAATGACAGGCATACTTATGAGCGTAGTAGCGGGGGCTGCTATGAGCTTTCAGGGCGTTATGAACACGCGGCTGGGAGACAAAATCGGTTTGTATGAATCCAATGCATTTGTTCAGGGAACGGCGTTTATCCTGGCACTGATCGCTATGCTGATTGTGGGAAAAGGCGATTTAATGCAAATTGCCTCTGTGGAAAAGGGATATCTTCTGGGCGGCGTTTTGGGTCTGGTAATTACTGTAACCGTTATGCTGGCCATCGGAAATCTCAGTCCAACGTATGCTATTTCCATCATTTTAATCAGTCAGCTGATCGTGGCAGCGCTGATCGACGCTTTCGGCTGGCTGGGTTCGGAGAAGATTCCCTTTACGTGGACAAAATACGTAGGCGTCGGGCTGATGATTGCAGGCGTACTTTGCTTTAAGTGGAAAAGCTGAGCCTTGCTGCCTGCCGCCGGACTTTCGGCATTCGTGCAGTTACTTTGCCAACAGGGCAGCATAGAAAGGAGCGCTCAATATGTATGTGAAATTGCTGCAAGATAAGCTGTGGGAGCAGCAGGAGATTTACCGGCGATTAAAGGCAGGCGATGCTGGTACTGTCTGCTATCAGGAAAGGCAAGATGCTGTTTACGGCACGCAGGATGCCAATTACACAAATCGCATGCGGCTTTCCTATTACCTGCTGTATGCGCACATCGACGATGAAGCAGCCATCGCCTATCTGTTCGAGGAAGAACTAAAAGATCGCGAGACGAATTCCTTTCAGGGAATCGGCCAAACGATTTCGATATTGACCTCGCTATTGCGGGAATATAATCGAAATCATACATACGATCACTTGTTTGAACGGGCGAAAACCGCCAACTTCGACTGCGCCTGCGGATACGATGCCAATGTTCAAATCAGCCGGAATATCCGCAGCAACGATTTAATGGATTGCATTTATCTCTGCCAGGATATGGATTATCGGGATATCATGGAGCCTATGGTAGAGCTTTGGAAAGAAAGCGTTTCGGAGTGGAACGATTCCAACCGGAGGACGCTGATTTCCTTTTATTCGTTTTTAGGCAGGGAAGAAGAAAACGAGACGCTCTATAAAGAGCAGCTGCAAGAGGCTAAGCAGACGGGAACGATGCAGGAGATCATTGCAGCTTATGTAAAGCTGATTCAGCATTATTTGTGCTTAAAACAGTACGGAAAAGCGCGCGATATTCTCGACAAAGTGTTAAAAACCGCAGACTGGCAGAAGATTCGCAGAATCCGCTTGTTTGGTGACCTGCTGGAAGCAGCTTTTGAAATTACAGAAAATCAGCCAGAGACCGCAGGGGAAATGTGGAGCTGGGCAAAGGAGCAAATGCAGCAGCAGAGCAACATTTACGGAAACCTGTACAAAAAAGGAATCGCCGCAGCAAAGGCAGTCGACGATCCTTATGCGGCAGAATTGGAAAAAGAATACCAGCAGTGGTGGGAAGGAGTAACGCTACCCTCATAGAAACCGCACTGGCAACACTGCATCAGAACGCGATTTTGGAAAATTCCACGTCATTTTCTTTTCCCACAGGTTGTGATATAATGTCTACACCCGGCGATTGACAAGCCGAACGGAGTGAGGCGCAGGCAGAGCCGCGGTGTAACAGATGTCGTGTAGCTTAGCGATTGGCAAGCCGAACAAAAGTGAGGCGCCGACAGAGCTTAGCAACGCTTCGCTCCTACGTTCGCTTGCGCTCACTACGCTGTCCGTTTTGTCAGCGAATCAGCTTCGTGCGTTGCACTCGCTTCTTCGGATAAAAAGGCGGAACCGACGAAATGTCTACACCCGGCGATTGCCGCCTACACTCACCTGTGGTGTAACATACATTTTTTCCATAAGCAATAAAAAGGAAATGACCCATGAAAGAGAAGGAAATGATAAAAGCATCGAAGCGCAGGGCGCAGCAGATGGGGCGTAAAGCGCGGTTTGCGGAAGGCAACCGCTGGAAAATAGCAGCGGCAGGTGCATTTGTGTTTTATGGCCTGCTGCTGAATTTTCTGTCGCGAAGCGTTCCCGGCTTCAGCGAGTGGCACGTGCGCCACGTATTTCCTTTCTTTTCCGATGGTGTGGCGCGACTGACCGGCCTTCTGCCGTTTTCCATATTGGAACTGTGCATTTACCTGATCGCAGGAAGCGCTGTCTGGCACTTGGCCCATGGAATTGCATTCCTTGTGCGGAAACTTTTGTCCACGCTGCACATGCGCAGAAACAAAGAGCCGGCAGAGAAAACGGAACAACCGCAGGAACAGGCAAAAGCAGCTGTTGAAAAGGCAGAGCTTTGGCAGGGGCGGACAGCATTGCCATCGCGCTATATCGACCGCCTTTGCAGTATATTCTGCGCTGCATCGCTGCTGTTTGCCGTCGCCTCTGCAAGCTGCCTTGCCAATTACGGGCGAAGCACAGCGGCAGAGCTTTTAGGGCTTTCAGTGCAGCCATCTTCGGCAGCGGAATTAAAGGAGCTGTGTGGGCTGCTGGTAGAGGATGCGGCAGCTGTAATCCAAAGCATTTCGCTGGACAGCGAAGGGCGATTCACCATCGGGGACTGCGATGTGGGGCAGGAAGCCCGAGATGCCATGGAATACCTGGGCGAGAGCTACGAGATATTAAAGGGATATTATCCTCAGCCAAAGCCAGTGCTCTGGTCGGAAGGCATGTCGTACATAAATTTAACGGGCATTTACTCGGTATTTACCATCGAAGCCAATTACAATGCGGCGGTAACGGATTACGTGATTCCTTACACCATATGCCATGAGCTTTCCCATCTGCGGGGCTTTATCCGCGAGGATGAGGCCGGATTTCTCGCCTGGCTTGCCTGTTTTCATTCCGACAGTCCAAGGCTGCGCTACAGCGGTGCGCTGAACGCGTTAAATTACAGCCTGAACGCGCTTTACCGCGAAGTGAGCTACGAGGAATACGCGGAATTTTATAATTCCATGCCAATGCAGATTCGGTGGGATCTCTGGAACAACAGCCTTTACTGGAGGCGTCACCGGACGATCACTTACGAAATGGGGCGTGCGGTCAACGACGCGTATCTAAAGGTAAACGCGCAGGAAGGCGGCGTAAAGAGCTACGGCCGCATGGTAGATCTGCTGCTGGCATACCGCCGGGCAGGGGCGGAGCTGATATGATTGAAAATTATCTGAGCAATATCATCAAT
>CATJIF010000130.1 GCA_949740445.1 uncultured Peptostreptococcaceae bacterium
ATTAAATTCAATCGGCGTATCTACTGCATAGTTTGTACCGGCTGCCGCATTATACACCTCGATGGCTCTGGCCGGCTCTGAGAAAAAGCTGGAAAAGACCGAAGCCTTCATTGTTCGATTGGCTGACATAACATCCTCCTGTCGTTTCACTTACTCCAACGATACCTGCCAATATACCGCCAGCACTTCCTTGTCAGATGTGCCGCAGAACCATTTATTCTTCTGTATTCAGTATATCACAAGCCTTCCATTCTGTCATTACCCGTTACGTCCTTTTTACGATTGGTTTTCTTTTTCTTTCCTCTATTTACAGCCCACGTATTCATACGCTGATGTCTGTATCACTGGCGGAGCTGTGAGCAGTATCGGCAATCGGTAATGCGGACAGCCTGCTTCAATGGTAACAATCGCTGTGGGCTTGTCGATCAGTTTACTGTAGCCAGTCAGCGGTTCAACAAATCGAATGCCATAAGAAAACGGAACTGTCGATGTCAGAACTCCGTTGGTATAAGAACGCCGCTTTCCGGAATCATCAAAATAATAGATATGCCAGACCATCTGATTCCCAGCAAAATATCCAGTATCTACGATGCCATCCGTCGTATTCATATTATTTTTCAGCATGGCTTCTGTTATCGCGTTGCCTCGCTTTGCTGCTGTGCTGCGTTTACTACCTTTTCCTGCTGCTGTTTCCAGCACATATGTTACATTGTTATAGGGTTGCATCGTGTTCTATCTGCCTTTCTCCCACAAAGGATACTGCACAGTGAGTGGTTGCTTTTAATCATTAAAAGAGATAGCAACATTTTAGGCTGTCATCTCTTTATTCTCTGCAATATACCAGTTCAAAACTTAGAATTTTTATAATTGTATGGAATACTCGTTCCTACAATGACATCTTCAATTTTTTCTAAAATAAGCCAGTCGTCCATATTTCCTTGGTGTTCAAACGCAAGAGGAGCAATTTTTTTTACATCTTCAAATTCTACTAAGCATAGACACTTTTTATGCCACCGTACTTTTTGCTTATCTGATAAATTTAATTTACTCTGATTATCTGCAAGAGTTTTTGTGATTTCTTCATCAGATAGTTTTACAAAATTTTGCACTTCTTTTACAATAGCGATTGTCGCTATCTCCGCACTTCCTTTTTCTATGAAATAAAGGCGCTCACCCTCAAAAACTCTACTGTGGGGGATTTTTCTTCCTGCTGCTGCGCGCACAATCATTGTCTTAGTTCCTGCCAAAATTTTATCTAATACTCTTTCACCTTTTTTTCCTGTGTTATCGCAATAAACTAAATGTACCATGTTTTATTCCTCCTCTATAATTGGTATCCATATTTGACTTAAATAATTGCTGTCATATACATTTCCACTGCTATACCATTCTACTTCCGGGCATTGGGCATGTTGAAAGGGGTATTTGACAAGCCATTCTTCATTAAGATATTTCCAACCTTTCTGTATTGCTTGCGGAACAGGACCTCTACAATCAAAAATTGCCCATGTAGCGTTGGGAATATTGATTTCAGAAAAACCTTGTGGCGGTTCTTGATCAGATATAGCCATAATAAAATACTCAATTTCATTTAATGATTCATCATAAGTACCGAATAAACCAAATATTCCTTTGGGAATAGCAGCATCTATCGACATTAGTTTGGCATAAATACCATTACGTTGACATTCATTCCAAAATTCTGGTATTTTCTTAAAATGAAGATTATTTTCGCAAGAAACAGTGGTGCCCTTCCCCACTAATCGAAAACCGTCTTTCTGTTCAAGTTTCCAGGAATATTCACGGCGTTCTAATATCTGCATTTTCGGAACTACTTTTAAAACAACATTCCGATTGCGCGCTTCTCTCGGTGATACTCCATGAAATAGTTGAAATGCTTTGGTAAATGATGTAGGAGAATCATAACCATATTTGTAGCTTATATCAATCACTTTTAAATCCGTGCTTTTCAAATCATACCCAGCCAAAGTTAATTTTCGAAAACGAATATACTCAGCAAAGCTAATGCCATTCATGTATGAAAATACCTTTTGAAAAAAGCCAAAAGAACATCCTGCAATTTTTGAGATTTCTTCACTATCGATCAGTTCCTCTTTTCGTTGCAAATGAGTTTCGATATAATCAATAATTACTTGTAGCTTTTCATTCCATTCCATGTTTGCTTCCTTTCGGCTTGACTCATATTATTTTAACAAACGTTTTCCTGTACGTCCTCTTATTTTTGGTTCTGTATGGATAGTATAATACATTTATTTGTTATTTGCATCAAATAAATAGATAGAAAAATGTATAAATGCGGTGGATTCTGTAGTCATCGGTATTGTGACGACAGACTATTTTACGGCTTCCAATGCATTCAATATGCGCTCCTTCCTGATACGAAAAGAGCGCCTGCCATTCTCAGTGCGAAAATGGAAAGCGCCTGGTTAAAGTCGCATATTTTTCTAATTTTTTAGTGTCTTCCTATTGTTTCTGTGCCTCTCTCTGTCTGGCATCTTCCATATATTTCTCCGGCTTCTCACTGTGTGTAATGCCCGAAAAAATAAAGCCACATGACTTCCCAGTTTTTCTCTGACAAGGACAACGGGGCGACGGGCATTGGATGCATCCCATTTCCCTGTCGCACACTGGCTGCGCCGGGTTTGCTATTCATTTTTAGATACATACAAAGTTGCTGCTATCTGTTCGCTGTTTAAAATATTCTCCAACTCCTCTGTAGATAGTCCCTCTATATGTCCTAATTTTGTATATGTCCATGTGTTGGATTCATAAAAAATTACGATTGCATTTCCAGAGTATAAAACAATATCCCCCGGTTCAGCAACCATTTGTTTATCGCTGCTATCAATATTCTGCGGTAGATTTCCTACTTGCTCAAACCCGCCATAATGTTCCATATTGATTGTTAATGGGTCTTGCTCGATTAACTGAATTAGCGCAGATACAGATTCATTATCCTCCCATTTTACAGTAAGCGGTATTTCATTAATCGACAAAGTTAATTCATTTTTTTGCTCCTTATTTTCGCTCATAACAATGGCATTAGATGTATAAATTTCTTCTGGTGATTGAATGGCAGACATCATATCATTCGCTATTTCGGTTTTATCTGCACACCCTGTTGTAGCCAAAATCATCAATAGCAAACTCAACAAAGTTTTTGTCATTACGGTCACTCCTTAAAAAATACTTCTATTTATTACATGGAATACTATCTACTTGATCGCATAAATCTATATGAACGGCATTGAAAATCCATAACAGGCTTTCGTTGGTGTCCTTCAGTTTCGCGTAAGCGTCCTTGCTAAAGTAGCAAGCGTATGCATTTTCACCATGGACCTGTCAATTGCTGCTGTATCCTATTCAATACCATTCCCTCCTGAGCACAAATACCAATCGGGCCGATTTCTTCGGGATCTGGTAGAAATAGTCAATATTTTTATTCATTACATCTCCTCCACATCTAAGGTTCTTATGATTTTAGCCGGTATTCCACCTGCAATAACATTTGCCAGTACATCTTTTGTCACAACCGCACCCGCAGCAATTATTGCTCCATCTCCAATTGTTACGCCCGGAACAATCGTAGCATTCGCTCCTATCCAGACATTCTTGCCAATCACAATGGGGGCAGGATGTAAAGTACGGCGCTTTTGAGGCGAAAAATCATGGTTCAATGTCGCAAGTACCACATTATGTCCAATCAATGCACCATCACCAATGGTAATGCCACCTTGATCTTGAAAACGGCACCCGGAATTGATAAAAACATTTTTTCCTACTGTGATGTTTTTACCACAATCAGAATAAAACGGCGGAAATAATCCAAACGAAGCATCAACCGGCTTTCCAATTAACTTTGAAAATAAGTTTCTTATTTCTTCCGGTTCATGGTACCCTTCGTTTAATTTGGAAGTCACCTTCATTGCTTCACGACTGAGTTCGTGTATAAATTGGTACAGCTCCGAGCCATCAATAATGGCTTTTCCGCTATTTAGATATTCTAAAAAATCGTTTAACTTCATGGATATCCCTCCTCAGTTGATCTATTTCATTTTCAGTATATAATGTGTTCATAAAAGGATCAAATACCTATATCAAATACAGCTACATGCTTAAAAGGCATATCATTTTCAGTGATAAAAATGAAAGATGGTACCATGCAATAGCAAAACCGAATGAGTCAGGCAGTCATGCGCCATTTTTTGTAAAAGCACTTGACAGTATTGTTCTAAGCCTCTATACTGAACATTGTTCATATTGAGGTGATTGGATGAATACAGTGATAACATCAAAAGAAGATATTTTAAAAACCAGCCGGGAGCTAATTCAGCAACAGGGATGGTCTGCCATCAACATCCGTTCTGTTGCGACGGCCTGTGGGGTATCTGTGGGTTCTATTTACAATTATTTTGATTCTAAGGCTGCACTGGTGAGTGCTACAGTAGAAAGCATCTGGCGCGAGATTTTCCACCATCCGGAAGATAGTGCTGCATTTGACGATACTCAAGCCTGCGTTGCCTGGATGTACGAACAGATAGAATACGGTTGCAAACAGTATCCCGGATTTTTTACGCTGCACTCTTTGAGCTTTATGCGCGAAGATAAAGCTCAGGGAAAACAGAAAATGCAGCAGACCTGGCAGCACATCCTGGATAGATTATGTGCTGTCTTAACGCGGGATTCCCGAATTCGAGCCGATGCTTTTACGGAGCAATTTACCGTGGAAAGGTTTGCGAATGTCTTATTTTCTCTGATGTTGTCCGCTTTGCTGCGGCAAGACTATGATTCCACCGCTGTACTGGAAATCGTCCACAGGTCCCTTTATTAAAGCGGCACTGCGTCTATGGTATTTTTTATTCCTGAAATTAAACAACGTTCATCAAAGGAGGCAGAATGTGAAAGTCAAACGGAATACACTGATGCTGCTTGCCTGTCTGGTGTGGAGCGCGGCAGGATTTAATATTCTTCGCATCGGCTTGATGGCCTATCCAGCCTATCTTACTGTCTTAAATTGTCTCTTGTCTATTCTGGTCTTTGCGGTATTTCAAAGATTTATTTTTGGAAAACTGGTAAAAAAGCATATCAGGCGAATTAACACTTATCCGGAGGAGCGACACTTTTTTCTGAAATTCTTTGACAGAAAATCGTTTGCAATTATGGCGGGCATGATGGCTGGCGGCATTGCTCTGCGGGCAGGCCGGCTTGTGCCAGAACGGTTTATTGCAGTTTTCTATACTGGCCTGGGTGCTTCCCTTCTGCTTGCCGGATTATTGTTTGGTCGCAATTATAGCAAAGCAGTATCTGCTGCCGCCACAGTGCCAAATCAAACGGAGCATTAAGGAGAATAAACGATGCAATCAATCGTAAAATTCCCATTTGATCTGTCCATTTGATTTCTGCTATTACTGCCGGAATTTTGATAATTCCCAAGACCTGTTCCTGCGTGTGGACGGTACCCATCGGATATTTTGCTGTAAAACAGGACTATAAATAAAGGAGGAACGACTATGAAACACTACATAAATATGGCTCTGCTGTATGCCATTCTTGCGATGATTGGCGGCGTATTTTATCGAGAGTTTACTAAATTCAACGGATTTACCGCTAAAACTGCTCTCTCCGTTATCCATACCCACTACTTTTTACTGGGCATGGTATTTTTCTTGCTGTTGCTCTTGCTGGAAAAGAACTTTTCCTTCACCAGCACAAAAACCGCGCGGGCACTGACTACCTATCACATCGGCCTCAACCTGACCGCCGTGATGCTCGTCGTGCGGGGCATAACTCAAGTGCTGATCCCTGCGCTTCCTTCTGGTATAAGTGCAGCAATCGCCGGTGTTGCCGGAATCGGGCATATTTTGTTGGGAATCAGCCTGATATTCCTGCTGTTGCAAATCAAGCGCAGCGTATTGACTGCACAGATCTGATTTAAAAGTACAAGATACTTTTTCTAATTTCCTACTTGAGTGTGCCGTTGATGCGCAGCAGGTATTTAATTGTAAGACAGGATATGAACTCGATAATCGGATATCGTAAACTGGCTCCTTATTTATTCCATGAAATGAAATTTAATTCCTTTCTCCAGCCGTTATTTACTTGAGATAAAATTCCGAGGTGTTTATATATCTCATATTTTTTCATACAAATCCTCTGTTCTTAAGCGAGAAATCGTTATGTTTCATTCTCTGATAAATAAATGATTCTCTAAAGGCTGCTTACAAGGTAAAGCAGTTTCAGCCAATTAGCCCATACCTTCTGCTGCTGTTATCGTTGCTGTTGTCTGTGCTTTTTGGCAGCACAGAATTCTTCGCCACAGTGGCAGCCTGGCTCTTTAGCCTAATTATTTACTGCATTCTGCATCCCAGCAATCCCCCCGGAACGAAAGACTTGCCCGTATCGCCTTGAATCCCTGTGCCAGCCATGATAAAATGAAACAAATATATTACGGATTATAGGAGGTTTCAAATGGCTGAACGCCCCGCGTTTTTTAATCAGGATGGAAAAATAGTCAGTAAGATGTATGCCTTTGAATGGTTCCCCGGCTTTGCAGTATCGCAAAAGAAAAAGTCTGTGGAAAGTCTGCACAATGCAATCCGCAAGACAGATGCAAACGCTATCCCCCTGGAAATCAGTACCAAAAGTGGAGAAACGCTTGGAACAAAGCTAAGCGCATTTAACCTCAAGCTGAATCACTATACTCTTGAGAATATTTTTCAAAGCGCTAAAGTTTTCGAAAACGGAGGACCTTATCCCGACTTGCTTAAAGTGCCGCCAAAGGAAGCAAAACACGACGAAAGGCTAAAAAGCTCTGGGCGCCTGATAGCGTTCCGATACCAGGAAGAGGACTTTCCCTTGGTCCCCCAGACAGTATTTTATGATTATATATATGTTTGCGCTGTAAAACAATCGCTTGCAGCAGATGAAATCAAAGCGGTTCTCAGCTACAATTACTTTACCGATATTGAGTTTAACCCTGCAAAAAGCATCAATACCCAGGCGAGAACCGCTGCCCTGATTCAGCTGCTTATGAAAGAATACGGGTGCCTTCCGGATTTTTCAAAAAACGACTTTATTCATTATCATAAAGAACACATTGTTTATGAAAGTAATTCCATGCATGGGTTTTGATATGCGCTGCGCTGTAACCAGACAGCAAATCAACTGTAAAAATAAGGGAAAACTAAAGCCGCTTTGCAGCTTGCCATATATCTGAAAAATAGCCGGATAAAAGCAGCCACCTGCCGGATAAACAATCGTAAATCAGCAGGTGGCGTTGTCATATTTCGATTCTGAACATACCGCAGTTATTGTTTCCAGCGCTTTAACGTCGGAAACCACTCAAGCATGATTTTTCTCGCTTCTTCTTCGTTCATATTCGGATTGGCCGCAACCATATGAGGTACGCACACCTCGATCATTTCCTCCATCGTACCCGTAAAAGTAAATGCACCGTTTTCGAAACAGTATTTGCAGTATTCCTCATTATTGCTGCCGTCGGCATTCGTTCCATACACCTCATTTGCATCCCCCATGGGCATGCCGCAGCACTGGCAAAACTTCTGATTCATCTCATTCATTTTTTTACCTCTGTCCTTTCACTGTGTTTCCAGCTTTTGTATCGGCTGTATTGTTATCGTATACAATATAACACACATATCCTGACATCTTGTGTCATGGTTTATTTTTTTTATAGATTTCCAGTGCCTGTGCTGCTAAAATTTCACGTAAGTACTTTGGCTCCACAACTTCTACATTCGCCCCAAAAGAAAGCAGATATCCGATCAGCCAGGCATCGACAGGCATTTCAGCAACAGCGATGAGATCGCCGTTTTTCTGATGTTCAATCTGCGTTTGCTCAAATTCATCGTAAACGCGATAGGCAATTTCTCTCGAAAACAAAAGAATAATCCGCAGATATGTCTGTTGCGAACTGCTTTCCGTCTTTGGGTATGGTCTTGGCACAAAGGTTCGTTCCAGCAATTCCAGATCCAAAATGCGGTTTAATTTGAAGATGCGGAAATCCTGCCTCTCCAGACAAAAGGCCTTCAGATACCATTCCCTTGACTTATAAGATAGTTTTAATGGCTGGATGGCCCGTTCCCGTCTCTCACTGTTGATATTTTCATAAACTATCTTTATTTCCTTATGCTGAATCACCGCTGTTTTCAGTTTTTCGAACTTTGAGTGATCGCAGGCGGATTTTCCCCAACGGGAAAAATCCACTTCAAACCAGTGTTCTGTGTTCACATGGAAAAGCGCGGAGAGCTTTGTCAGCATTTCATTCCCGGAAGCATAGCCGGTGGCAGATATGCTTTGCACTGCTGCCAGCAACTCTTTCCTTTCGTCTTCGGATAATATTGTCCGGTCTAAAATAAAATCGCGCAACAGAAATATCCCGCCGCTCCTTCCCGCCTCTGTATAAATTGGAATGCCTGCGCTGCTTAAGGCTTCCACATCGCGATAAATCGTCCTCGGCGAAACTTCAAATTCACTTGCCAGTTCAGGGGCAGTAGCACGTCCCTTGTCTAACAGATAATATAAAAGCTTAAACAAACGGCCATCCGACATTATTTCATCTCCTAAAAATGGTGAGCTATCGCCAATACAGGCGCCAATTCACTAAGTACCCTGCGCCTCACTTCGTTCAGCTTGGCAATCGCCGGGTGTAGACATTATATCACACAATTTTTACAAATCCAGCGCAATTTTTTGGCATTCAGAATATAGTTTACAATAAAACTATATATGAAAATTAAAAGATAAACGTTGAAAATTCACAGTTTCTGCGCAGCTATCTCTGTGATATAATAAGAAAAATGATAATTCAGGAGGAGTCTGCCAATGCAGGATATCAAAAAACGAATCGAAGAAATTTCTACAAAGGAAGCTTTTTTATCCTTTTTAAGTGCGTTGATTTTTGATTTTCGCACCAAACCAAAGGAATGGGAAAATCAAACAGTTGACCAATATCTGGAAGCCATGCTATCGTGGATCGAAGATTACTCTTCTTCTGCCTGCAACGATATTGACTGGAACCATATCGACTACTCTGTCTTAGCAAAGATGTTATATATGGGAAAGATATACGAATAACGAATCTCCTTCCACCGCATCGAAAAAAATACATTTCCCTACCCGGCCAATCCGTAGAAAAACATCTTCGAATCCATAGCAGTGATTGAAGCGCAGCATTGGCATCTGTCATAAAAGAGTGTTAAAAAGACTGGCAGCAGCTTTTATCGACAGAGCGCAGAAAAGCGAAGAGCTATCAGTACCCGTACTTCTTTCTGTATTTTAGAATCATAAAGATGGACAGCGCAAGCGCCATCAG
>CATJIF010000131.1 GCA_949740445.1 uncultured Peptostreptococcaceae bacterium
TACGGGCGGGGAAAACGGATATCTTCCGGGTTTATGCTTTCATAAAACAAATCCTTTAACACCGTGCCGGCCCCTTTGTAGACCTTGCGTTCCGCATCCCGGCGGAAAGAACGCTCCATTGCTTCTTTGTCCTTATAATCGTCCACATGGATATACTCCAGCGCAAACGGAAATGCCTCCTGCACCTCAAGCAATGCTTCCCGTAACCGAGACTCGTTTACACGGGGAACCGACAGCAGGGCATAATGGAGCAGCTCCAAATCCTCCCGTTCCCGCAAAAAGTCCAGCCATATCTCCAGGTGTTCCTTTGCGTCCGGGAAACGTCCCAGATCATAGAGCAGTTCCCTTTTTTCCCTGCCTTCGGCTTTATCCAGAAGAAACGCCACCTGCTCCAGCTTCACTCCACCGCCCATTCTTAAAAGGGGGATGGCAATGCAATAGGTTTTCGGGGAGAGTTCCAGCAGCTTACCCAGGATGCGCTCCCTCCAGCACTTTGCCAGCTCCTTCCTTTCTGCGGGCGTGTGGTACAACTCATAAACCACCCGGTCGAATAGCCCCGCTTCCCACTGTTTATCCAAAAACTGTCCATATAACACAGGATCGACACGGTAAGCCAGCAGGGGCAGGCTTCCCACATCCTCTTTTCCAATCCATTCCTCCAAAATCCCGCGTATAAAATCCTGGGAGACCTCCGATAAAGCCGGAAACTTGTCCATGCTGCTAACGGCCAGTAACCGCTCCGCATCCGTATCGGCCCGGACGTAATGTTTCCGCAGCGTTTCTTCATCGCCATCCAGAGAAATGCCAAACCAGCCCATATCATAACCGGCTGCCACCTCTCGCAGCCAGCGGGTGTACCAGGATAGAAAGTCCGGCTCTCTGGGGAAGAATACCCAGGAGAGTTCATATTCTATATAAACGACACGGCCCCGGTCCGGCCCTGCCACTATCAGATAAGTAAAATATGTATCTCCCTGGGATTCAATGGGAATACAGCCCCGCTGCCAGTTGTAATCCCTGCCGCCCAAATCTTTTAAAGAATCTGGATCGGTTTCCGGAGCAAGATACGGTGTTTCTCCCGGCTCCACCTGCCAGCTCAGCCAGCCCTTCACCTGCTCCAGTGAAAACAGGCCATAAAAAGGCCCGGCTCCGCCGTTCCCTGCCTGCAGCAAAAAGTTACGGTAGCCGTCCGGAAGTGAAATCCCTGTTTCCCGCTCAAATTCTTCTATCTCTTTCAAAGACGCTGGCGGATTCCATTGATATTTATGATGTTTTGCGCCAAATTGTTTCAAATCGGCATCTGCGGCCCTTGCCTTTTCTAACAATGAGCGCAATTCTGCTAACGGAAATGTGTTTGACATTGCCTTGTACTTCCTTTTCTCTTATATCCACTAAAGCAGTTCTTTTTTCTTTAACCGGATCAACATCATAATCCTCCACCATCTGGTTTAACAACCGGCGCTCCTCCGTGGTGGTATAGCAGGCATAGCCAGTTGGATAGTTGCCCGCCCCCGTCTATGCCAGCTCTTTCAATGTAGCGTATTCTACCACAATTTAGGCCATATTTCCAGTTGGCTTAAACAATCCCTATGGCGCATAAGCCTGAACAATGCAGGTGATTATCGGAAAATCGTTCCCGTGGACGAAAATGTAGCACAACAGGTCAGGCAGATTGCTTTCGACCACATAAAAAACGGCTACGGAGTAAGTGATGGGGAGGACATCAGTCAGGTCATCCGGAACTACACCATGTCTTTGTTACCGGAACAACGGCTCAGTGCATCCTGGACGCTGAATGAGTTGTTTCACAGCGAGGCCATCCGTCTGGGCGAATACGTCCATCAGCATGATCCAGACTGGGACTGGGGAAAGCCCTTTGATACCAGCATTTTGAATAGCTATCAGCAGGGCATGGATATACTGATATAATTCCTTTAGAGTAAAAAGTCGGAAAGAGGGCCAGCATTTTTGATATCGCCCTTTTTATATATTGATGTTGTACTAAATAAAGAAAGGATACAGCCGCTATTATGACAGGCTGTATCCTTCTGTATCCTTTTCCACTCTGTTTACAGATGAACGATTATTGATCTGTTATCGCTGCCCGATCTTGGCTTTTCCAAAACAACGCCGATCGAAGGACATACTGACTTAAATCAATCATACGGTGCGTCCTCCATCATATATTCCGCAAACATATTTAACGAGGTATAATGCCTGCCCTTACATTCTACATCAATTTTGCGGTCACCAATCTTACCAGCTACATAATAATTATGTGCAGGCAATAAAAGATGACCACAATTACAATGTTTTATAATCTCAGCTAAAGCGTTGCTACCAAGTTCTACCCCACTAATAATAACATCAGGAAGATGATATAAAGCAAGTGCGGTCTTCGTCCCTGTACTCAAAAAATTACGTGGTAAAGTACAACCGAACCGATCAAGAAAGTTCCCATTATCTATATACTGCCCCTCCTCGATGCACTGTAACACAGCCTTATCGTACTCGCTGCCATCCAGACGCACCGTCATAAACAAAACCTCGACATCCCTCTTTATAGGCATATCAGGAAGGCTATCTAACCCATCAAAATAAATATTAAGGGACATTCCTTCTCTATGCCTCCTTTACATCTTACTCACTACGCAGTACAGGCACATCTATCTTCTTTCGATTGCGGCCTGAAGCAGCCCTCTGTCAATTGAGGACCTGCCGCCGCTTTCGCGACCTGTACTTGTTTATGCCAAGCGCTCCCCTATGCCGGGCTGCGTCCAAGCGGCCCAAACCGCTTCCACGGGTAGACCTGGAAAAATGCCTTGCCCCATATGTTTTCGATGGGCAGCTGCCCGATGGCTTCGCTTCTGCTGTCCATGCTCTGGTCGGCATTATCCCCCATTACAAAAATGCAGCCTTCCTCTACGATAACAGTTTCCATATCGCCGAAGATATGTTCCTGTGCGCACAGCTCTTCCGTTTTATCTTCTCCATTGACGAAAAGCCTCTCGCCGGAAATCTGCACCCGGTCGCCTGGAAGTCCTACAATGCGCTTTAAAAGCCGCGCCCCTTCGCCTTCCTGCGTAAATACCACATTTTCTATAATTACAAGGTCGCCTCTACAGGGCATGCTGCTGCTGTAAGCCACTTTATCCACTAACACCCAGCTTCCCGAGGATATCGTTGGCTCCATAGAAATGCCCTTGACGCACACCGGCATTACCATGGCTGTCAGCAGAACTGCCACTCCTGCGCCCAGCAGAATCGCCAGCGCTGCATCGCGCATCCATCGTCCCATTGCTTCACCCCTCTCCGATCCTCCAATGGATCAGAACCAAGTGATTTCATTGAAAGGAAACAGCCGGAGCACCGCTTTTCCGATGACCTGGTCGATAGCAATGCATCCCACGCTGGAATCGCGGCTGTCGATGCTGTTTTGCCGGTTATCGCCCATGGCAAACAGCATTCCCTCCGGTACGGTGATTTCTTCCATCTCGCTGTCGGTATAGCCATCTTTCGTGTAGTCCTCTTGCAGCGGCTCGCCGTTTAAGTAAACGACGCCATCGCTGATGCTGATCGTGTCGCCCGGAAGCCCGATGACGCGTTTTACCAGGGATTTTTCCTTGCCATCCACGGTTTTCAGGTCGCTGTGAAATACCACGATATCGCCGTGCTGCGGCTCTCCGAACAAGGTATATGCCTGCCGGCTAAGGAAAATGTAGTTATTCTCCTGCAGCGTCGGCTCCATGGAATGCTCTTTCACAATGGTCGGCTTGATAAACTGCATCAGCACCAGACCGATGACGACCGCGATGGCCAAATCTTTAATCCATTCCTTCAATTCTTCACTCATTATGCTCTTCTCCTGTCTTACCTTTCCCTTTTTTCGAAATTTTACTATAGTGATTCTCTGCCCCTGCGCTGTTTCTGCGGCCATGACTTTCACTTCTTTGGCTGCGGCCTGCATTTCTTCGACTGTCGTTGCCTCCTCTGCGGTTGCAGCTGTTATGCCATCTGCTATGGCTGTCTTCTTTTGGGCTGGAACCGCCGCCTTCCCGGCGGCTTTCCCTGTTTGTCTGCGGTTGGCTGCTGTCATCAGCCCTCCAGCGCTCGCCGCTTGCTCTGCACCGGTCAGCCTGCGCCGCAAAGCTCTCGCTGCCATGCTGCGCAGAGCGTGTCCGGCCGCATCCATCTTCGCTTTTTCCGCAGAGTGCCGCCTGCTCGAAGAGCTGTTGGCGTATGGCCTGCAGCAGCGGCGGCAACGGCGCGCTAAACTCCCGCCCTTCCAGATATTCCAGCGGCGGCAGCGCCTGAGCAAACCGCAACCGGTAGGCGTGAAGGAACTGGCCGAACAAGCCGAACTCCCTTTGCAGCTTTCGGTTGAGCGCCGGCTCTCCGTACTTTTCATCGCCGATGACAGGATAACCGGCACTGCTTAAATGCGCCCGGATCTGATGCGTGCGCCCGGTAATCAAATGTACCTCGACTAACGTAAATCCCTTGCCCCAGGCAAGGGGCTTTGCCCTCGTTTCTATTTCTTTCGCATCGGCCTGGTTTGTGCCGGTTTCGTTTCCCTGTCGTCCGCCCGTATGGATTTCGCGGGCAATCGCGCTGCCGCCAAGAATCGACACCTGGTTGCTCGCTCCATCCTTTTGCAGGTAATCCCGCAGGTGCAACTCCTCGCGCAGCGTGCCTTTTACGACGGTTAGATAATATTTTTCTATGCAGTTTCGCTGGCGCAACATTTGGTTTAAACACTGAAGCGCCAGATTGTTTTTGCCGAATATGACGATTCCCGTGGTATTGCGGTCCAGTCGATTGACAGGCGAAGGGACAAATGTACGCTCCCTTTGCGGCACATAGCTCCCTGCCTCGATGAGATAGTCGATTACCTGATTCGCTAGCGTATTTTTCTTTTCTGTACGGTCGCCATGGATGAGAAGGCCGTAGGGTTTTTCCACAAGAAGAAGGTTTTCGTCTTCGTAGACAATCCGAAATTGGCGCTTTGCTTTTACCGTCTCCGGCTTTTTCGACAGCAGCCCGGCTTCTTCTTCACTTACGTGGACAACCACTTCATCTTCTGTTTGCAGCTGATAGTCTTCCTTTTCGCGCCGGCCGTTTACCTTGACATCTTTGCGTATCATTTTATAAATGCGGCTTAAGGGCGCATTGCGGAAATATTTTTTTAAAAAGCGATCCAGCCGTTGTTGCTGTTCGTTTTCTGTAATTACCAATCGTATCATAATTGTAGTTTTTCTCCTGCAGCGTCATTCCCGATTTGCTGCGTTGCCTTTTTGCCCGAAGAAGCAAGTGCAACGCGCGCAGCTGATTCGCTCGGCAAAACGGACAGCGTAGGTGGCAATCGCCGGGTGTAGACATTTCATCGGCTCCGCTAAGCTCTGCTGTCGCTTTCGCTCCGCAATCGCTAAGCTACGCGATATCTGTTACACCGCGGCTCTGCCTTCGCCTGCGGCTCGGCAATCGCCGGGTGTAGACATTATACCGCATTTCCTTGATATGGGCAAAGGCTTCTGCAATTTTGTCGTGGAAATTTTATGTAAAATTCGCGATGTTCGATGGAAACAATTATTTTTTCTTGTCCAAACCTGTCGTTTATGGTAAAGTGATATCAGATTACTTCGAAATACATTCCGGCATAGGGGGCTCTGAACATTATGTTTAATAAAATAAAAGATACTATTTATGATAGAAGCGACATCATCGTCGCGCTGACGCTGATTGTCGTCGCGGGATTTATCATTTTCAACCGGGTGGATTCCATCATGTCCTATCCGGAGATTTTAGCGGCTGAGCTTGCGCAGGCAGAAACAGAGTTATCCGATAATCCAACCGGTTCGCCCGATGCTTCTGGCAGCGATCAGCAGGGAACTTCCGATCCTTCGCAACAAGGTGAACAAAACGATCCGGATAGCGACGGCACTCCCGATGGAGCAAATCCATCGACCGACGGTCAAACGCCCGCCAAGCCCGACGGCAGCGAGCCTTCCGGAGCAGGTAATGCGAATGGCACAGGCACTTCTACAAATCCAGGCAATGTCCCCGCAAACAATGCAGGCGGCAGCACAAATCCAGGCAATACCTCTAATGGTTCTAGCAACAGCACCGCAAACAACGGCAGTTCCGGCAACAACACTACTACAAATAACAACAATACGTCCGGTAATTCCGGAAGCGCAAACGGTACGAATTCTGGCAGCAGCTCCGGCTCTTCGTCGGGCGGTGCTTTCTCTACTTCTGTACAGCGCACCGTAACCATTCCCTCTGGCTCTACCAGTTCTACCATTGCCAATATATTAACCGAAGCTGGCGTCGTTCCCAGCAAGGATGCCTTTTTATCCGCGGTAACAGCTGCCAGCGCCGATACGAAACTGAAGGCTGGTACTTTCACCATTCCCGCTGGTTCGTCCGTTTCCGACGTGGTTAATATCATCACACACTAAATTGTACAAAAAGCGGCATATCTCTAAAGAGTATGCCGTTTGTTTTTTCTTTTTATCGAATTCCATCGCCTCATTCAAAGGCCTATGCCCTTATTATTTGCAACCCGCCTGCGATATCTGCGCAAATTCCGCATACAAATTGCAAACAGTCTGCTTATCCAGCCAAAGCAGTTCAGCGAAGGGGTATGTCTTTCGCAGGTGATGCACAAATTCCGTTCCGAGGTAATAACCCACATCGCTGTGGCCGCAGTAATCGCACCAGTCGCCAAAGTATCGCTGGTCGTATTGCGTCGCCGTTTCGATATCGCGGTTAAAATCCGAAAGTATTTGAGCAAAATGCGCCTCGCACCAATCCCGCCATCCGCCGATATCCTGATGATAGTAACTGAAATCCCCCACCAGGGCCTGCTCGAAGTACATAGCGATGCCCTCTGTAAAGAGCTGCCAGATAAACCTGTTGCGACGCTCGTCTGCGCTCTGCCCCGATACCCCCTGTCCGGGCGCACTTTCTTCCGGCATATCCTCTCTAAACGCGCCGTGCTGCGCATGATAGGCGTGGCCCAGTTCGTGATACAGCAGTCCGTACATCGCATGGATACCCTGCCAGCCAAGTTCCAGGATTTTCTCTACGCCAAGCAGCACCGTGTCGTTGCCATTGATGCTCGTTACCCATCCGGCGGCATTGCACAGCCCCAGATATAAGACAACGTCGATGTCCAGCTCCCCTCCGAATTTCTCGGCCACCCGTTGATTTAACTCGTCTGTGACAACAACAAACGACTGCCGCAGAACATCGAGCGCCGGATTGCTGCGCACAGCGTTGATGACGGGCAGAAAATCTTTTTCCCACGTATATTGCCCGCTGTCGATATACGCCTTTACTTCTTCTTCAAAAATATGCGAAGAATCCTCGTAAATGGAATTGATATACGCCCGCCACTTGTCGCAGCAAAAGCCTGTATCATCAAAGAGCCCAGCGATCTGGCCGCTGGTATCCATTATCTTTATCATAGCCGTTTCTCCTCGCTGCAGCAATGCCCCGTCGTTGCGTCTTCAGTCTTATTTTACCGCATACCACCTGTCCGCCACATATTTACGCATGTTTCTGCGGTTTCTTTTTCGACGAAAACAGGATAAACACTACGGCGCTTGCTGCCATTAAAAATGTGTAGTACAGATAAGGCAAAATCGCAATCGAAGTGATCCCCGCAATCCTGGCCGCCGATAACAGCTGTGCACCATAGGGAAGAACGCCCTGGGAAACCGAGCCGAAGATGTCCAAAAGCGAAGCGCTTTTCTGCGGCGTAATGTCGTATTCCTGCGAAATCTGCTTTGCCATGGGCCCTGCAAGGACAATGGCTATGGTATTGTTCGCCGTCGCGGCATCGAACAGGCAGACCAAAAGCACGATGCCAAACTGCGCCGCCCGGTAGCCAGACATCTTTTTGTGAATAAACGAAAGAATCCACTCAAACCCGCCGTTGTGCTGCACCAGTGCACTGATGCACGAAGCGAGAATCGCGATGATGACGATCTCGTACATTCCCGCCATGCCGTCGCCGATGGCAGGAAACACCTGCGCGAATGTCAGGCTTCCCGTGTACAATCCCGCAAACGCGGACATGACAATGCCGCCGGCCAGCAGGGCAAATACGTTGATGCCCAATAAAGCGCCAACCAAAACGCACAGATATGGCAGCACCTGCACGATGTTGTAGGGCAGTTCCTCCTCCATCGCGTAGCTGCTGTTTCTCGTCAGCATATAAAAAATCAGCACGGTAAGAACGGCGGCAGGCAAAACGATAAGGAAATTCGCCTTGAATTTATCCCTCATTTCGCAGCCCTGGGTACGGACCGCCGCAATCGTCGTATCCGAAATAAAAGACAAATTGTCGCCGAACATCGCCCCGCACATGACAGCACCTACGGCCAGCGGCAGCAGATATCCGGTTTTCTGGCTGATATCCACGGCAATGGGCGTTAAAGCCACAACCGTGCCCACCGAAGTCCCCATGGCCATGGAAATAAAGCATCCCATCAGGAATAACCCGGTAACAGCAAAGCTTGCCGGAATAAACGACAGCGCCAGGTTGACCGTGCTGGTAACGCCACCCGCTGCCCCGGCAATGCCGGAAAACCCGCCGGCCAGCAGATAGATCAGGCACATGATTACGATATTCGAATCCCCTGCGCCGGTCGCGCAGAGATCCAGCTTTTCCGTAAAGGTAAGCTCCCTGTTCTGAAACAGCGCGATAAACAGCGCAATCAAAAATACCAGCATGGTCGGTATCATATAAAAATCACCGGATATAATGCCGCTTCCTGCAAACATAACGACAAATGCGGCGATGGGCAGCAGGGCCTTCCAATCTCCTGCTGCCGCAGGGCTTCCGTTTTCCTTTGCCGCGAAACTGCCTTTCTCTTTTACTTCTTTTCTTTTATCCATCGGTATACTCCTCTGCACTCCGGCTTCTGCCGGTTTTTCTTAAGTAAAATGTGAGCGCTGGGCCACACAGA
>CATJIF010000132.1 GCA_949740445.1 uncultured Peptostreptococcaceae bacterium
AGAATACCATCGGATGAAGAAGTGCATCAGCATCAGCATTCTGGACTTTGCTTTATTTTCCGGGCAGGAGGAATTTTATTCCCGCTTTCATCTGTGGGAGGATACGCGGCGTCTGCTGTACAGCGACCAGATAGAGCTTCACGTGCTGGAGCTTCCCAAGCTGCCGGAAGAATTAAAAGAGGGCGCCAGCGACATGCTATTATGGGCGAAGTTCATCAATGCAGAGAAAAAGGAGGAACTTGACATGCTGTCAGAGAAAAATCCTTATATCAAAGAAGCTTACGAAACGCTGCAGGAGGTCAGCCAGGACAGAGCGACGCAACTGGAATATCTGGCGAGAGAAAAGGCCATTCGCGACCACAACTATTTGATGGCTGAGTCCAGGCGTCAAGGAGTTGAACACACAGCTAAAAATCTCATTCGGATGGGAGCAGAAACAGATTTTATTGCTGCCGCAACGAATTTATCTCAGGAGAGAATTGAAGTCCTGCGCAGGGAATGTTCGCAGTCGTAATTATAATCCCTCTGTTTCGCATAAAAGCAGCGCTTTTGATGGCTCTGCTTTTATCGTGTTGCACCCCTGGGTTGGATTCGTGGCTGTTTTTTTCTTTCTTCTGCTGACAAACGCCGTTTTCGCCGACAAACAGGACTATCGGAACTGCGAAAATACGAACTGCCCGGAATCCGACAGGTCGCTTTCGCCAAAGCCTCCCGACGGGTTGGTTCCCGGTCTCAGGGCTGCGGAAGTCTCGTTTTTATCGCACAGCGACCAGTTTGCCCAGCTGATGTTCCGCTCCTTCATAAACTCTGTCCAGCGGCGGGCTTCCTCTAAAAAAACGCCTCCGCTGCCGTCTGCTGCGCTGGTTCCCCATTCGGAGACGAAAATCGGCAGTCCCTGCTTCATGGCATCGTCGATTCTCTGGCGCAGCCATTGCCCGTGGGTTCCTGCATAGAAGTGGCAGGTGTACATCAGATTGCTGCCAGCCACGGGATCTGCTGCCGCCAGGTGCACATCCTGGCTCCAGGTGCTGCTGCCGATGAGGATAACCGCCTTGGGCGACTGCTCCCGGATGGCAGCTACAATCTGTTCCGCATAAGGCTTGATGCTGCCGCTCCACGTGGCCCCGCCGTTAGGCTCATTGCAGATTTCAAACAGCACCGCCGGCGTATCTTTATAGCGCCGGGCCATCTGGCTGAAAAATGCTTTTGCCTCCTGCAAGTGATCCATAGGGTTTCCATCGGAGAGGATGTGCCAATCGATAATGACGTACATATCGTTGACGATTGCCGCATCCACTGTTGCAGTCAGCTGCTGCCACATTTCCTCCGGCCGGCTGAGATAGCCGCCCTCGCTGGTATACATGGCTGCGCGAAAGAGATTGGCACCATACTGGGCAGTATTCGCAATGGATTTGGCGGATGCAAATTCGCCAAACCACTGAAGGCCGTGGCTGCTCATGCCCCGCAGCACCACCGGCTTGCCGGCTTCGTTGCACAGCTGCGTGCCAATTACCTGAAGCCAGCCGTTTTCCGACACGCCGCCGCGAATCACTGTAGTGCCTGCACCGGAATTGTCCGTGCCCGCAGCGACGGAATTGCCGCCTTTCTCCGAGCTGCCTGCGCTGGAACTATTCGAACCGGGGGCTCCGCTTTGCGGGCCCGAAGCACCGCCCGGAACCGCTGTTCCTGCCGCATTCTCTTTGCAGCGCAGCGCATTCTGAATGATGGCGCATGCCTCCGCCCGGCTGAGGCCCTCTCTAGCGTGAAAATTCCCGGCGTTATCCCCGGCGACCACTCCGCTTCGGTAAGCAGCGAATACCGCTTCGTAATAGCGGCCATCCAGCGCCTGCAAATCCTTAATTTTTGCAGCCTCTGTGCCGTACTCGCCCCTTGCCTGGGGAAGCAGTGCTTTCATCACAATTTTAACGGCCAGCTGCCGTGAAATCGGCTGGTTGTAGCGCTCTCCTGTGGGCGGCAGCTCGTCCCAGTCGTACCAGTGAGCATCCAGTGCCGCCTGCATGGTGCCTGCTGCCCAGTGGCTGCTCTGCCCATGGCCCGGCGAAAGGCCGGCGCACTTCGCCACAATCGTTACAAATTCCGCGCCGGAAATTGGCTGGCTGGGGCGAAAGGTTCCATCGCGATACCCGCTGATCCATCCAGCCTGCGTCATTTCCCGTATCGTAGCCGCATACCACTTGCCTTCTGCCACATCGGAAAAGCGTCCGCTGTCCGCACCAAAAGAGCCTGCTGCGAAAACGACTTCCCCCATATGCGCTGCACTGTCTGCAAGTGCAGACCTTTCCGCACGGCCATAGTTTTGCGCGCAGGCGGGAACAACGCTTAGAAAACTCAAGCACAGCAAGACGATGGCTGCGATTCTACCCCTTCTTCGAAGCTTCCTTTTCATTGCTTCCTCCTTTTTCTCGATTCTATTCGATCTCTGGTCCCCGTTCAATGGCTGCTTTCAGAAGCACCGGCGTACAGAGGGCCGAAGCAATCACGCTTAAAATAATCGCCGGCAGAATCAGGGGGTCGATCATCCCGGCATTGATTCCCTTTTGCGCGATCATCAGCGCCACCTCGCTTCTGGCTACCATGCCGATACCCACGATCAGCGCCTGATGGCTGTTCATGCCGCAGAACTTTCCCGCTGCTCCGCATCCGACGATTTTAGAAAGGATGGTCGCTGCCATCAAAATCAGCGCAAAGATAAAAATCTGCTGATTCATTGTCGTCAGGTCCGTTTTCATACCTACGCTGGCGAAAAAGACTGGTGTAAAGACCATATACGAGGTTACGGTAATTTTCTTTGCCACAAACTGGCGGGCCTGGGTCATGTTGCAGAGAATCAGCCCCGCAAAATACGCACCCGTGATATCCGCTACGCCGAAGAAAACCTCCGCACAGTAGGACATCAGCAGGCAAAAGGCCAACGCCCATATGGCGATCCGACGGCTGTGGCCGTGGTGCTCTTCAATGCGCTGAAATACTTTGCGCATTACCAGGCCCACGATCAGCGTAAAGACGAAGAACAGCACGATGCGCCCCAAAACCAGCAGCACGTTGAACAGCTGCGACGTTTCTGCGGATGCGGCCCCGATTTCACCGGCACCGCCCGCGGAGCTGCTCAGGCCGCTGAGCAGCGATAACACGATAATTCCCAGGATGTCGTCGATCAGCGCTGCACTCAGGAGAGTGGTTCCCGTGCGGGTTTTCAGCTTTCCCATTTCGTTCAACGTCTCCACGGTGATGCTGACAGAAGTAGCGGAAAAGACAGAGCCGACGAAGGCTGCTTTTAAAAGGTTATAATAGGTAAGCTCCCGCAAGAAAAAGGCGTAATACAGGCCGCCGCACAAAAGCAGCGGCGCCACTACGCCCAGCACTGCCACGCAGAACGCCTGTGCGCCGGTCTTTTTCAAGTCCTCTAAGTTCGTGTCGATTCCGGCGGTAAACATCAACATGATAACGCCAATTTCCGCCGCCTTTACCAGAAAATCCGTGCTCTCTAAAACACCGAAGCCGCTGGGCCCCAGCACGATGCCTGCAAGCAATGCGCCGACCACCTGCGGCAGATGGATTTTCTCCGTCGCTATGCCGAAGGTTTTGGTCGAAAGTAAAATAATAGCTAATAGTAATAAATATGTATAGGAGTTCATTTTCTTGCGATTCCTTTCCGAGCTGTCACAGCCACGCCGCTGGATTTGTTTGCCTGCGGCCTGCAAAGAGAGGCGGCTGCTTCATTCTCTCACCTCATCTTCCATGTTCAGGCACCTGTGTGCCTCTGCCAGTGGAAGATATGCCCGCCTTTGCCTGCGGGCGCAAAAAACCGGACAGGCGAATGCCTGCCCGCAGTACCGTGCTTTTATTTTATGTAGATATCCTCCATTTCGTGCTTTCTTCGCCGCGTCATCAGCGCGCTCACTGCTTTCTTCGCGTCGATATTTCCGTTGATGACATTGTAAATCGCCTCGGTAATCGGCATTTCCACGCCAGCCTTCCGCGAAAGCTGCCAGGCCGCCTCCGCTGTGAACATCCCTTCCACGACCATCCCTACCTGTTTCGTCGCCGCTTCAGGGGAAACGCCCTGGCCGATCAGGATTCCGCAGCGGCGGTTTCTGCTGTGCATGCTGGTGCAGGTTACGATTAAGTCTCCCATGCCGCTGAGGCCGGCAAAAGTACCCTCCTGCGCGCCCAGTGCTACACCCAGGCGTGACATTTCCGTCATGCCCCGGGTCATTAACGCTGCCTTGGCATTGTCGCCGTAGCCCATGCCGTCGGAAATTCCCGCGCCCAGCGCGATGATATTTTTCAGCGCCCCGCCGAATTCCACGCCCGCCACATCCGTATTGGTATAGACGCGGAAGGTGTCGGTCATAAAGATGTCCTGCACGTATTCAGCCAGCGCCAGCTCCTCCGCTGCCACCGCTACTGTCGTCGGCATCAGACGGCCTACCTCCTCGGCGTGAGACGGCCCCGAGAGCACGACGTAGCGAAGCTCTGGCAGCATTTCCTTTGCAATCTGCGACATGCGCAGAAGCGTCTTCTGTTCGATGCCCTTGGCCACATTGACGGCCACCATCTCTGGCTTCAGGTAAGGCATGGCCTTGCTCAATGCGCTGCGGAAGTGCTGCGCCGGTGCAGAAAACAACACGATGTCTGCTCCTCGGATGGCCTCCTCCGGTTCTGCCGCAATGCTCAGGGAATCTTCGAATTTTACGTCCGGCAGGTAGCGCCTGTTCTCCCGGTTTTCTTTCAGCTCGCTTACGTGCGCCGGATTGATATCCCACATGGCTACCTGATGGCCGGCGTGGGACAGAAGGACCGCCAGCGCCGTTCCCCAGCTTCCTGCTCCCATAACTGCAATTTTTTTCGACATACTACACCTCCTGCTCCGAGAAAGCTGCCCGTACAGCGACGGGGACTTCCTTGGAGTTTCGATTATTTTTTAAAGCTGAGCTTCGGCTCTTCACCGCACAGCAGCCGCTTGATATTGCTTCTATGCTTCCAGACAGCGATCAGCGCCATGACTGTAAAATACGGGGCGTAAGCCGGTTCCAGATAAAAGGCCACGGCAATCAGCGCAAGCGCACCGCAGATAGAGCCCACAGAAACCCTGCGCGACAGGGCGATTCCCGCCACAGCGATCATCATAATAAACACACCTATGTAGAGACTTGCGGCCGTGATGGCCCCGAAGCCGGTCGCGATGCCCTTGCCGCCGCGAAAACCGAACGCCGCCGGCCAGATGTGGCCGCAGAACACGGCCACACAGCACCATACGGCTAACAGCTTGGGCTCTTCCATCAGCGCAAAGCCTGCCGCCCAGCCGATCCATACGGCAACGCCGCCCTTTCCGATGTCCACAAACAGAGTTTCCGCCGCAGCTCGCTTTCCCAGCACCCGCAGCACATTGGTGGTTCCGGCGTTGCCGCTGCCTTCCTTTTTGATGTCGATCCCGTGGAGGCGCCCGATGAGAATGGCCGGAGAAATGTTCCCCAACAGATAGGCAACCACTACGCACAGCAGACTCAGCAATGGCCCCTTCCACCCTTCGGAAAGAAACACCGGACCGGAAAGCACCAGAAAACCAACAGCCGGAAAATCATTCATTTTCTTTTTCACCTTTCTCTCTGAACACGAATTTTAGCGACGTTCCGGAAAAGCCGTAGGCGTCGCGGATCTTATTTTCCAGATAGCGGGCATAGGAAAAGTGCATCAGCTGGCGGTCGTTGACCTTAAAGGAAAACAGTGGCGGCTTAACGCCCACCTGCGCCGCGTAATAGATTTTCAGCCTGCGGCCCTTGTCCGACGGCGGGTTGTTCATCATAACCGCATCCGCAATCAGGCTGTTCAGCTGCCCTGTGGGAACCCGCATCGCGCAGTTTTCGGCCACAGCCTTTGCCGCATCCACAAGCCCCGAAAGGCGCTGCCCCTTCAGCGCAGAGATGAACACCACCGGCGCATACGCGAGGAATACCAGTTCGTTGCGCAGGTTTTTCTCGAAATCCCGCATGGTGTTGGTTTCTTTTTTTACCAGGTCCCACTTATTTACGACGATAACCACGCCTTTTCCAGCGTTGTGAGCCTCGCCTGCGATGCGCTTATCCTGCTCGGTAACGCCTTCAGTGGCGTCGATCATTACAAAGCACACGTCGGAGCGTTCGATGGCGGACAGCGCCCGGATTACGCTGTAGCGCTCGATGTCGTCGATAACCTTGCTCTTGCGACGGATGCCTGCGGTATCAATCAGCAGGAATCTGTCGTCGCCCCGCACAAAGGGCGTGTCAATCGAATCGCGGGTCGTTCCTGCGATGTCGCTGACGATAACGCGTTCCTCACCCAAAAAAGTGTTGACCAGCGAGGATTTTCCCACGTTGGGCTTGCCGATGATGGCGATTTTAATCGAATCGTCCTCTTCGTCCTCAAAGGCATTTTGAGGAAATTTATCTAAAACTTCGTCTAACAGATCGCCGATGCCCAGCGCATTGGTAGAAGAAATGGCAATGGGATCGCCCAGCCCCAGCTCGTACAGGTCGTAGTAATTGTCGGGAAGCTTTGCGCTGTCCACCTTGTTTGCCACCAAGATGACATCCTTTTTCTTGCGGCGCAGCATGGTCGCCACATCGCGGTCGGCTGCCGTAACTCCGGCCCTGCCATCCACCAGAAATAAGATAACCTGCGCGGTTTCCATGGCGATTTCCGCCTGAGAGCGCATCTGCGACAGGATGATGTCGTCGGAATCCGGCTCGATGCCTCCGGTGTCAATCATAATAAATTCTATCCCCCGCCACTCCGCTTCGGCATAGATGCGGTCGCGGGTAACGCCAGGCGTATCTTCGACAATCGACACGCGGCGGCCTACCACCTTGTTAAAAAAAGTAGATTTGCCTACGTTGGGCCTGCCAACGACGGCAACGATTGGTTTGCTCATATAATATCTCCAGTTCTTTTGTATGGGCATCCTGCCCTCTCTTCGGCCTTTTGTCTCCGGCTTGCCTTTGCCGCCTGCGATCCTGTTTTCTACCCTCACAGGCAGTATAACTATATCAGAAATTCCGCAAAGTTTCAACGGTCTATCAGTTCCAAAAACTCGGGATTTTCCCGCCGGATCCGCTTCATCTGCGCCTCTTTTCCATGACCGGGCCACACGGTGATATCGTTATCCCAGCGGTTGATGATATCGTTTAGGGAGCGCCGCATTTTTTCCAGGTCGCCATCCTGCAAATCGACTCTGCCCACCTCGTTGGAAAACAGCGTGTCGCCGGTAAACGCTACCCGGCTTTTTTTCGAAACCAGACAGATGCCGCCCTCCGTATGCCCCGGCGTATGAATCACTTGCAGTTCCTCTCCATCCAGGTCAAAGGTGTCGCCATCCTGCAGAAATTCCGCCGGCTCGCCGTACAGGTCGGCATCCCGTTGGTGGATGTAAACCGGGCAATCGGTTTCAGCGCTGAGTTTGACCACGCCGCCGGTGTGGTCGTAGTGGTGATGGGTGAGGATAATTCCCCGAAGGGAAAGCTTCTCCTCCCGCAGGAATTTCAAAAATTTCTCCGGGCTATAGCCAGGGTCGATGATATAGGCCGCCCCGCCCTGCTTCTGATAGATAATATATCCGTTGCTCTCTAAAGTTCCGCCGATCAACCGTTTTATGTTCAATGCCGTCTCCTTCCCGGTACGCCTCTCGGCGTCTCTTTCCGCCTGTGAATTTTTTTATTTTTCCTCTTGGTGCGTTCCGCCGTCCTGTTGCTGGTGGTGCCGGTGGCGCCGCCTGCACCGCTTCTTGGCTCCCTGCCGCTTTGCGCGCTAGCTCCGTATCGCCTGCGCCGGTATCGGCTGCCGCCATCCTCCACCAGCGAAAAATCAATTTCCCGGCTTTGGGCATCGGCGCGCTGTACGCATACGCAAACCCGCTGCCCTAAATTGTAAGTGTTGTGGTATCGCCGACCGATCAGCCGATAGCGTTCCGGCTCGCAATCGTAAAAATCGTCGGCCAGTTCGCAAAGCCGCACGAGCCCCTCTACGGTATTGGAAAGCTGCACGAAAAAGCCGAAATTCGAAACGCCGCTGATAACGCCGTCGAATACCTCTCCTATGTGCTGGCTCATGTATTCGGCCATCTTCATTTTCTGTGCGTCGCGCTCCAGCTCCTGCGCCTGGCGCTCCATGAGTGAAGCCTGCTTTGCCGCCTGCGCTGTATTCTGCTGCAGCTGTTCGTCTCTTTCCTGCGTCAGCGGTTCTCTCAGCGTTTCTTTGATAATGCGGTGAATCATCAGGTCGGGATACCGCCGGATGGGCGAAGTGAAGTGGCAGTAATGCGTCAGGCTCAACCCGAAATGCCCCAGGCATTCGGTTCCGTAAAAGGCCTTTTGCATGGCCCGCAGCGTTACGGAATGGATGACATGCTCTTCCTCCATCCCTTCCGCCTGCTTTAAGATTTCGTTCAGCGTGCGGGGATGCAGCGAGTCGGCGCTTCCTTTCAGCGGAATGCCAAAGTTGCTTAAAAACCGCCGCAGGGAGGAGATTTTCTCCGCCTCCGGCTTTTCGTGAACGCGGTAAATAAAAGGGACCCCCAGCCAGTAAAAGTGCTCTGCTACTGTTTCGTTGGCCGCCAGCATAAATTCCTCGATCATCCGGTTGGCAATCCGGCGCGAAGCGATACCAATTTCCACGGCAATGCCGTCGTCGTTTAAGAGGATCTCAGCCTCTGCCAGATCGAAATCAATGCTGCCGCGCTCCTCCCTTCGGTCTTGCAGAACCAGAGCTAACCGCTCCATCTCCAGAAGCATTTCTTTTATGTGTGCGTATCGGTCGCTCAGCTGCAACAGGCGCTGCTGCTCTGTACGCTCCGCTTCGTCTGCGCCGGCTTTGTCCGCATTCTCTGTTTTCTTCGCGTCCGCCGTTCCCTCTGCGCAAGGCGCTTCGCGTTCGCATTTTCCTCCTTTTGCATCAGCCGTCTGCGCAGTTCTGTCGTTCCAGAAATCCAGCAGATCCGACACATCATCGTACACCATCCGCTCCTGCGAACAGATGACGCTCTCGTAGATTTCGTGGCGAATTACCCTGCCCCTTTCGTCGATTTCCATATCCACGGACAGCGCCAGCCGCTCCTCCTTCGGATTTAAGCTGCAGATGCCGTTGGACAGCTCCTTTGGCAGCATGGGAATTACCTGATTTAAGGGATAGATGCTGGTGCCCCGCTTCCAGGCTTCCCGGTCCAGCGCGCTGCCCTCCGTTACATAGTGCGCTACATCGGCGATGTGCACGGATAGCAGCCAGGTGTTCTGCGGCGTCTGCTGCAAGCTGACCGCATCGTCAAAGTCCTTGGAACCGGCTCCGTCGATGGTGATAACGGTCTGCCCGCGCATATCCCTGCGTCCGGCCTGCTGCCACTGCACCTGCGTGCGCTGTGGCAGACTTTGCTGCCCTGCCTGTGCTTCTTTGCGCACAAGCTCAGGAAACGCTTCGCTTTTTTGATAGCAGCGAAGCAGCGTTTTTATATCGCCTCCGGGCTCTCCCTTTCGGCTGATAATCTCGATGACCTCCCCCTCGGCGCTGTGCCCGCCGTCAGGCCAGCGGAGGATGTTCACCACCGCTTTATCGCCGGAACGCACGTCGTTCCAATGCTCTTGGCTGACAAATACATCCTGGGCAATCCGGGGATCATCCGGCACTAAAAACCCGTACCCCCTGCGGCAGTAAAAGGTTCCGGCAAGTTCTGGATGGGCGCGGCGGATAATGCGGGCCACCGCCCCTTCCCCACGCCGGCTCGCACCCTCGCCCTTTAAAAGCTTTACTGCCACAAGATCGCCGTGCATCGCCTGCCGCATATTTTCTTCCGCAATGTAAATGTCGCCGCCGCTGCCTGTCCCTTCCCGCTCTCCGGTTTCCTCTGCCGGGCTTACAAATCCAAAGCCCTTTTTATGCCTGGAAAGCGTTCCGACAACGATCCCCGCCTCAGAAGCCAATACGTAAGTACCCTGTTTTGTGCGGAAGACCTTTCCTCTTTCATACAATTCATCCAGCTGGGAAATAAACGCGCCGATTTCCTTGCCGCTCAGTGCGAAATGTTGCACCAGCTCCGCTTCAGAGCGCGGCACATATCCCTTCTCCTGCATCAACTGTACGATTTTATCTCTGTAATCCATCTCTCTCCTCGCTTTGTATAAGGCTTCTTTCATCATACCATTGATATTGCAAAACCTCAACCCAATCCTTTCCGCCGCTGCTGCGATCCAATCCTGCCTGTGCGGGCTTTCCCTGCATAAGCGAACAGCTGCCCTTTTGCATGGCATTTACACGCCTGTAAAAAAGCAGCTGTCGCACGTTCTTCGATATTGACTGTTTTTCCGGCTAGTGTGGTATTTCTTCCGGCATTTCTTTTTTGGTTTTAGGCCTGAAGGTTACTCGATGACGGGGTTGTCTATCATATCCCCCGGCGTCTGGTTCAGCCGGTCGTCCGGGCCGAGATCGGTTCCTGTGTCGTTATCAATTGTACCGTTGCCCTTGGGAACGCCGTTATTCAGCCCATCGTCAATTCCATCTACAACATCATCTAAAAGTCCGTCGTTATTGCGGTCGCTGTCGCCGTATCCATCCATTGCCCCTCCGGTGGTGCCGTTATTTCCGTTTCCATTATTCAGGGTGCCGTCGTTTAATTCTCCGCGGTCGGAACAGGCGGCAAACAGCATCATGGCAACGATGAGAACCGCTGCTGCAATCCATCGCATTCGTTTCATTCTTCTCACTCCTTTCCCTCCTAAAATTTGCAAACTGCACAGTGCTGCAGTCTGTAAGCATAGGATTTGCACAAAGAAAAGCAGATATACACTCCGTAAAAAATGGCAGCAATTCCTGCGATTGTTTTTATTATTATTTTTCTATAATTTCTATTTTTTTACTTATTTTTCGAAAAACCATAGACATTTCGGTCGGTCTGTGATAGACTGGGCCTACACAACAAAAGGGGAACCCATGGAAAGGAGGACATCTATGACAAACGAAGAATTATTGCAGGCGATCTCTTCTGTTATGCAGACACAATTCCAGGCGATGCGCACTGAGTTTCGGGCAGAGCTCCAAGGTGTAAAGGAAGAGCTACGCACAGAATTCCACAGCGAAATTCAGCAGCTCCGCAAGGAAATGCGGCTTATGGAAGCAGACCTGAACGGGCAGATTCAGCATCTCTCCGGACAGATCCAAACTCTGTCCGGACAAACGGAACGGCTTTCCAAACAGATCCAGCAGATTAACATTACTTTGGAAAACAATATCACGCCCCGGCTGCAGAATATCGAGGACTGCTACATATCCACCTATGATCGCTATTCCAAGCGCACAGATCAAATCGACTGTATGCAGGCAGATATTGATACGCTCAAGCCCATCGTACAGGAGCACAGCGCAACGCTGCAACGGCTGGCTTAAGCGTAAGCTGCAGAAACGCCATAGAAAAAGCTGCTTTTTCTGAAAAACAGAAACGCAGCTTTTTTGTTTATTTTCTATTGGCAATGAATGCGAACCGCATTTACCTGCATCTGATGGCCGCCTTACGCTCCTGGCGCTTATGGCTGCCTTCCTGTTGCTCTACTCTTTACTGCCTGCTGCGCTACTCACCGCCCAGATAGGCCTTGCGGACCGCCGGACTCTGTGCCAGCTCCTGCCCTGTTCCCGCCAGCACGATGGAACCCGTCTCGATTACGTAGCCCCGGTCGGCGATGGACAGCGCCATATTGGCGTTCTGCTCCACCAGCAGCACGGTGGTGCCCGCAGCGTTGATATCTTTAATGATATTGAAAATTTCCTGCACCAGAATTGGAGCCAGCCCCATGGAAGGTTCGTCCAACAGCAGGATCTGCGGCCGGGACATCAGCGCGCGGCCCATGGCCAGCATCTGCTGTTCGCCGCCGGACAACGTGCCTGCCAGCTGCTTTTTGCGGTCGCGCAGGATGGGAAAACGGCCGTATACCATTTCCATGTCCTCCCGGATGCCATCCTTATCCTTGCGCAGATAGGCGCCCATCTCCAGGTTTTCCAACACGGACATATCTGCGAAGATCCTGCGCCCTTCCGGAACTTGGGATATCCCCATAGCTACGCGCTTAGGCGCCGTCAAGTGGACGATGGACTGGCCGTTGAGCAAAATATCGCCGCCGCTGACCTTTTCCAGGCCGGAAATCGTTCGCAGTGTCGATGTCTTTCCCGCGCCGTTAGCCCCGATCAGCGTAACGATTTCCCCGCTGTTGACGCTGAGAGATACGTTTTTCAACGCGTGGATGACGCCGTAATGCACGTTTAATTCTTTAATCTCAAGCATTCATATCCTCCCCGAGGTAGGCCTCGATCACCAGCTTATTGTTCCGTATCTCCTCCGGCAGCCCCTGTGCCAGCATCTGCCCGTAATTCAGCACGTAAATTCTCTCGCAGACCTTCATTACCAGCGACATATCGTGTTCGATGAGAAGGATCGTCAGCCCGAAATCCCGGCGCAGCTGCGCGATGGTCTGCGTCAAGGCTGCCGTCTCTTTGGGGTTCATACCAGCGGCCGGCTCATCTAAAAGCAGCAAATCCGGCTTTGTCGCCATGGCTCTTACGATTTCCAGGTGCCGCTGCTCGCCATAGGGCAGGTTTTTCGCTTTCTCATCCTTTTTATGCGTCAGCTGAAAGATATCCAGAAGTTCTTCTGCCTCTTTTTTCAGGCGCTCTTCCTCTTTTACATAGCCTGGCGTGTGGAAAAATGCACCGGGGAGCATCTGGTATTTCACGTTCTGGTGCATGGCGATGCGCACGTTATCCAAAACCGTCAGTTCCTTAAAAAGCCGGATGTTCTGGAAGGTGCGGGCAATGCCCTCGCCGCAGATGCGATAGGGCTTCTGCCCCTGGATTTCTCTCTCCTTGCCGTTGGTATTTAAAAGGATTTTTCCCGTGGTCGGCTCGTAAACGCCAGTCAGAAGGTTGAACAGTGTGGTTTTTCCTGCACCGTTGGGCCCGATCAGCCCCACCAGCTCGCCCGGCTCTATTGCCATATTGACATCGGAAACCGCCGTCAGGCCGCCAAAGGATTTTGTCAGATTTTTTACTGTCAGCAATGCCATCCTCTCACCTCCTACTCAGCTGCGGACTGCGGCTGCTTTTTCCTGCGGTTTTTCCACTCCGAGGGAAGCGGAAGCTCCCTGTCGCCCATCAGTCCCTGGGGCCTGAAGAGCATGATCGCCACCAGCATCACCGCATACAGCACCATGCGCAGCTCCGAAAACGACTGCAGCGCTGTCGTGATAACGGCCAGAACCACAGCGGCGATCACAGAACCCGTTATGCTTCCCATGCCGCCCAACACCACGATCATCAGGATGTCGATGGACTTCATAAACCCGAAGGTCGTAGGCTTCAGAATGTAAAAGGTAGAAGCGTACAGCGCGCCACCGATGCCGGCAAAAAAGGCACCGATGGCAAAAGCCATTACCTTGTATTTTGTCGTATTGATTCCCATGGCCTCCGCCGCGATCTCATCCTCGCGGATGGCGATGCAGGCCCGCCCGTGGGAACTGTGAATAAACGCATTGACCAAAAGGATGCTCAGGCAGGTAAACGCCCACAGCCATGGCCAGTTGGTAAACTTGGGAATGCCGTTCAGCCCGGCAGCCCCGCCGGTAATCGTCAGGTTCTGCGCAAAGATGCGGATGATCTCCGCAAAGCCCAGCGTGGCGATTGCCAGATAGTCTCCCTTCAGCCGCAGCGTGGGGATGCCGATTAAGATACCGAACACCGTAGCCAGCACAGCGCCCGCCAGGATTCCCAGCAAGAATCCGGCAACGCTTCCGTTTTTCAGCGTAATGATGGCGCAGGCGTAGGCACCGATGGCCATAAAGCCGGCGTGTCCCAGCGAAAACTGCCCGGTAAAGCCAGTCACCAGGTTCAGCCCCACGGCCAGGATAATGTTAATGCAGATCGTAGCCAGGGTTACCTGCTGATAGGAGCGGATGACGCCACCCATAATCAGCGCCTGAATCAGGGCAAAGGAACCGATCATCAGGATCAGAGCAATCACGGTATTGCGCTTTCTCATCTGTCTGATTTCCATGGATTACACCTTCTCTCTGACGTTCTTTCCCAAAAGCCCCGAGGGCTTGAAGATCAGAACCAAAATCAATATGGCAAACACCACAGCATCCTTGTACATGGAGCTCCCGTAGCCGGACACCATAGTCTCGATTACGCCGATGGAAATGCCGCCGATCATGGCCCCGGGGATAATGCCGATGCCGCCGAATACCGCCGCGACAAAAGCTTTTAACCCCGGCATCATTCCCATCAGCGGATTGATGGAATTATAGAAAATACCCACCAGGACGCCGGCAGCGCCCGCCAGGGCAGAACCGATAGCAAAAGTGGCGGAAATGGTCTGATCCACCTTAATGCCCATCAGCTCCGCGGCATCTCTGTCCGCCGAGACCGCCCGCATCGCTTTGCCGATCTTCGTCTTGTGGACGATAAACTGTAAAACGACCATCAGCACAATCGTGGTTACAATAATAGCAATCTGTTGCAGATTGATGACCACCGAGCCCAGGCGATACTGCGTTTTCGGCAGAACGTCGGGAAAGGCCCTGACATTAGCGCCGACGAAATACATCATCGCATATTCCATAAAGAAGGAAATGCCGATGGCTGTAATCAGCAGTGTAATTCTCGGCGAATTGCGCAGCGGCTTATAGGCGATGCGCTCCGTCAAGATGCCGATGAGAGCGCAGAGAACCATGGCTGCAATCAGCGCTGGAAAAAAGCCCAGGCCACCGATGGTAACCGCAGCAAAACCAATATAAGCGCCCAACATGTAAATATCCCCGTGGGCGAAGTTTATCAATTTGATGATCCCGTAGACCATCGTATAGCCGAGAGCAATCAGCGCATAGATGCTGCCCAAAGACAAGCCGTTGACAACCTGCTGCAAAAATTGATCCAAGGCGTCTACCTCCGTTTCTGTCTGCATAGCAATTAAGTTAGAGCAGAAACGCCCTAACTTAATTGTGGTGTGAGTTCTTTCGTTTGTACACTCTCGATAATCAGCGGGCATACGCGGTTTTTCTCGGGCGTATCCTTCCAAGCATCAAGGGCAAATACTTCTTTACAGCGTCGCGTTCTCTGCGGATACGGCAACGCCGCCATCCAGTTTGATTACTACGAGAGCCTTCTGCGCATTGTGATTTTCGTCGATGCTCAGAGTACCCGTAACAGCCTCAAAGTCCTTCGTGGAAGCTAATGCTTCTCTGATCTTTGCAGGATCGGCTTCGCCAGCTCTTTCGATAGCGTCAGCCATCAGCTTTGCGCAGTCATATCCCAGCGCCATAAAGCCGTCGGGCTCTTCGCCGCCGTTGGCAGCTTTATAAGCTTCAATAAAGTCCATAACCACCTCTTCCTGGTTGAGTGCAGAGAAGTGATTGGAATAATATACATCGTGAAGCGCATCGGCGCCTGCAAGCTCTGCCAGTACCGGAGAGTCGAATCCGTCCGCGCCCAGCACAGGAACTTCGATTCCGAGGGCTCTCGCCTGCTTGATGATCAGGCCGACTTCCTGATAATATCCCGGAAGCCAGATGGCATCGTATTCTTTGCCCGCCAGGCTTGTCAGGATGGCGTTGAAGTCCGTATCGCCCGTCGTGTAGGCTTCCTGTGCTACGATCTCGCCGCCCAAACCTTCAAAGGTTTCTTTAAAGCTGGCTGCCAGGCCCTCCGCGTAATCGGAGCTCTTGTCCTGAATAATCGCAACCTTAGATGCGCCCAGGTTCTTGGAAGCGTAGTTCGCCATCGCAACACCCTGGAAGGAATCGCTGAAGCAGATGCGGAAGGTGTTTGCCTTTACGCTGCCCTCTACGATTTCGCCGTCCTTATAGTCTACTGTAACGTCGTTGGCCGTTGCCGAACCGGACAGGATGGGAATGCCGTTTTCTTCTGCAATAGGAATCTGCGCTTTGAAATCGCCCGAAGTGGCAGGTCCGATGACGGCGACTACGCCTTCTTCTGTCATCAGTCTCGTCGCTACGGATACGACCTCGGAAGCGTCGGATTTATTATCGATCTGTACCAGCTCGATCTGCTTGCCCAGCACGCCGCCAGCGGCATTGATCTCATCGACTGCCAGTTTGACACCGGCAACGCTGGACTGGCCATAGGTCGCCACGCCGCCGCTCAATTCATAATTCACACCGATTCTGATGGTATCGCCATCCGCTCCGCCTGCATTGCCGCCGTCGTTTCCGTCGCCGCCGCAACCGGTCAGGGCCATGCTGGAAACCATCGCCAGCACCAGGGCCAACACCAACCATTTTTTCATCTGTTTCAAAATTGATACACCACCTTTATTTTACTTAAAATATGTTCCTATTCTACCGCATTGATTATGTCGTGTCAACACAAACTTTTATTTTCTTTTGTATTTTTATCACAACTTCTCATTGCCGTACCAGATTGTACATCCCTTTAAAAAATGGTTCCTATTTTGCGTACTTCCGAAAATATTTTTCCTCATTTGCCCTTTATTCGGTTATACTATTTATATATTCTCGCTTTGCTGGAATGCTGCACCGCCTTTGTCCGTGCTGCCCTCCGGCAAAATGGCGGGACAACAGCTATCACAGACTGCGACTGCAGATGAAAGGAGTTATTTATGGCAAACATTTTAATCAGTCCAGGAAAATACGTTCAGGGTCCCGGCGAATTGGGCCGCTTGGGCCAGTATGCGAAAACCTATGGCAAGAAAGCCCTGATTTTAATTACAGAGTCGGGCTTCCGTCGCGTCGGCCAGCTGATTCAGGCGGGCTTTGCTGAAAGCGGATGCGAGGCCGTATTCGATTATTTTAACGGCGAATGCTCGAAAAGCGAAATCCGCCGCTTAGAAGATGTTTTAAAAAGCAACGGCTGCGACATCATGGTCGGCGTGGGCGGCGGAAAAACGCTGGATACGGCCAAAGCCGTAGCCTATTATCAAAAAACCCCTGTCCTCATCTGCCCCACCATCGCCTCCACCGACGCTCCCTGTTCGGCGCTGTCTGTCGTTTACACTGATGAAGGCGTCTTCGAGGAGTACCTGTTTTTACCGGCCAACCCCAACCTGGTTTTGATGGACACCTCCGTCATCGCCAAATCCCCTGCCCGTCTGACCGTTTCGGGCATGGGCGATGCCTTGGCTACGTATTTTGAAGCCCGTGCCGTCGCCGCAAAGGATGCTTCCACCTGCGCCGGCGGAAAGGTAACGTTAGCTGCCATGGCTATGGCAGAGCTCTGCTATCAGACGCTGATGGAGGAGGGATTGAAGGCGAAGCTCGCTCTCGAAGCCGGCGTCTGCACGAAATCCGTAGAAAAAATTATCGAAGCCAATACCCTGCTTTCGGGAATCGGCTTTGAAAGCGGCGGCCTGGCCGGCGCCCACGCCATCCACAACGGACTGACCGTGCTTCCGGAATGCCACCACATGTACCACGGCGAAAAAGTGGCCTTCGGCACGCTGACGCAGCTGATCTTAGAGGATGTCCCCCTGGAAGAGCTGGAAGAAGTCCTCGCCTTCTGCATCGAACTGGGGCTTCCCGTTACGCTGCAGCAGCTGGGCATCGCCGATGCCACCGCGGAAAAGCTGATGCCTGCCGCGGAAGCTGCCTGCGCCGAAGGCGATACGCTGCACAACATGCCCTTTGAGGTAACTGCAGAAAGCGTCTGCAGCGCCATGCTCGCCGCCGATGCCTGCGGCCGTCATTATCTGTCGCAGCAGTAATTCTCTCATCGGGAAGCGCCTGCCGGAAGGGAGTGCCCCACACCCGACAGGATCGCATATGTACGCAAAAGGACAGGCCGCGCACAGACTGCGCGGCCTGTTTTCATGCCAGAGGCCAGAAGGCACATGCTGCACGCGCAAGTTGGGCATTGTACAAAACCAGCAGCACCTTGAATGCGTGCTTTTTATAAATACAAAAAAGTAAAAAAGAGCAAACTGCCCTTTTTTACCTGGTTGTGTTGTTGTGTATTATCTAACAAATATTTGAGGAAGATTATTTGTTGATATCAATTTTTCATATCTTCTCTTCGACGGGTATATAATACTACATATTGTCCGCAGATTGCAAGTGTTTTTTTGAAATTTTTTAGTTTTTTTTTGCGCTTTTTTCGAAAGCAATGCGCCATACCAAAAATTTCTAATCAATTTCATTCAAAAAGGGACACTGCCTTTCCCCGAGGATATCTGCGATGCCCCTTGCTCTGCGCTTTAAAATCCGCGCCGCTTTTTTATAAAATTCCGCCGATCTGCATAAACAGAGGAGCAAATACGACAGCGACAATCGTCATTAGCTTGATTAAAATATTGATGGACGGACCGGAAGTATCCTTAAAGGGGTCGCCTACAGTATCGCCTACGACAGCAGCTCTGTGGGTTTCGCTTCCCTTGCCGCCGTACACGCCGCTTTCCACATACTTCTTTGCGTTATCCCAGGCGCCGCCCGCATTGGCCATCATAATAGCCAGCAGTACGCCGGAAGCCAGGGCGCCGGCCAGCATGCCGCCTAAAGCGGCAGGTCCCATAATCAGGCCCACAGCCATAGGTGCGATTACCGCCATCAGTCCGGGAGCCACCATTTCGTGCAGCGCTGCAGCCGTGCTGATGTCGACGCATCTCGCATAATCCGGCTTTTCCGTGCCTTCCATAATACCCTTGTGCTCTCTGAACTGCCGTCTTACCTCTTCGATCATCTGATTGGCTGCTTTTCCGACAGAATTCATCGTCATGGCCGAGAAGAGGAAGGGCAGCATGGCGCCGATAAAGAGTCCGGCGATTACCATGGGATCTAAAAGGTCGATATTCGTCAGATTAACCGCCTGCGAATAGGTAGCGAACAGAGCCAGCGCTGTCAGAGCAGCAGAACCAATCGCAAAACCCTTTCCGATGGCTGCCGTGGTGTTTCCTACGGAATCCAGCGTATCGGTAATCTCGCGGACCTCGTGCGGAAGCTCTGCCATTTCGGCGATACCACCTGCGTTATCGGATACGGGGCCGTAAGCGTCAACGGCAATCGTCATGCCCGCCGTGGACAGCATTCCCACAGCCGCCAGCGCAATGCCGTAGAGCCCTGCCGTGGCGTTTGCCACCAAAATGCCCACAGCGATAATCAGAATCGGCCACACAGTGGACAGCATGCCCACGCCCAGACCGCTGATAATCGTCGTGGCGGCACCCGTCTGCGACTGCTCTGCAATCTTCTTTACGTGCTTGTAATCCGCCGAAGTATAGATCTCCGTCAGCTTGCCGATGGCCGTTCCTACGACCAGTCCGGAAATTACGGCTGCCGCGCAGTTGAAGTTGTTGAAAAACACCTTGCTCAAAACGACAGCAACAATGATAACCAAAACCGCAGACAGATATGTACCCATGTTTAACGCCTGCGCCGGATTGGATTTTTCATCGCCCTTCACAAACATAATGCCAACGATGGAAGCCAAAATGCCGATGGCGGAAAGCACCAGCGGGAACAGTGCACCGCTGATGGGGTCCAGCACGAACGGCGAGCCGATCGCCGGCGTAATATTCTCGATAAATACCGCCAGAGTAATCGCGGAAATGATAGAACCCACATAAGATTCGAACAGGTCAGAGCCCATGCCGGCAACGTCGCCCACGTTGTCGCCCACGTTATCCGCAATGACTGCCGGGTTTCTGGGGTCGTCCTCAGGAATGCCCGCTTCCACTTTTCCTACCAGATCTGCGCCTACGTCAGCCGCTTTGGTGTAGATACCGCCGCCCACGCGGCCGAACAGCGCCATGGAAGAAGCCCCCAGGCCAAAACCCGTAATGTACTCCGCACATCCCACGCCTAAGAAGGCAAAGACGGCGCCCACACCCAAAAGGCCCAGGCCCACGACGCACAGTCCCATGACAGCGCCGCTGCGGAACGCTACTTTCAGCGCTTTGTTCATGCCGCCTTCCTTTGCAGCGTTGGCGGTTCTCACGTTGCCCATGGTCGCCACCCGCATGCCAAAGTAGCCGGCCAGCACGGAAAACAGAGCACCCGCCACGTACAGGCCGCCTGTAATCGGGTCGATGCCAGCACACAGCAGCACGCACAAGACAGCGATTACGATTACCATCGTCTTGTACTCTCTCTTCAGAAACGCCATGGCTCCTTCGCTGATAAAGCCGGCAATTTCCCTCATCCGGTCGTTTCCTGCGTCTACCTTGCTGATCCAGGCAGACAGGCTATAGGCGACGACCAGTGCAATTATGCCCACCACCGGTGCGGCATATGCCATAATTCCCATTATTTACTTGTCCTCCTTTTCTGATACATAAGGGAATGGAAAAGGTGCGTAATGCACCTCTAATTTCCCTGCTGTATGGAAAAAACTATCGCAGTCCGAGCGGCCGCACCCTGCTGAGAGGTGCAGTCTACTCGATAGCTACCAGAATCAGTGAGCACAGGATAAATATGATAGCCGCCGCTGTCGTCACCTTGCTGAGCAGCGCTTCATATCCCTGACTCTTCTTCTTGCCGAACAGCTGCTCGGCGCCGCCGCCGATGGAGCCGGACAGGCCCGCGCTGTTTCCGGATTGCAGCAAAATGCTGGCAATCAGCGCAATGCTGGCAACCGCCAGAAAAATCATAACTACAGTCGTCATATATTTACCTCCAAGTATTTTTTCCGAAATCAGCTGTATCCAAAATGTTTCTGATACAAATAACTTCTAAAATAGCTTTTCTATTCTACCACAAGTTTTTGAAAAAATCAACCAAAACGACAAGAACAGACGATAAATAAATATTTAACAACCAGTCCACCAAAAATTATAGATTCGCTCCTCCGTCTTGCTCACCCGAAAGCAACAGCACTGCTACATCGTTGACATTGGTTCCCGTGGCTCCAGTAACGATCAATCCGCCTGTTTTTTGCAGCGCGTGGTACGAATCGTTATTTTCCAGCATCTGAAATATGTCAATTCCGGCCTCCCGCAGCGCTCCCGCGGTTTTTTCATCCACGTAGCCCCCGGCAGCATCCGTTATCCCGTCGGTACCGTCGCTTCCTACGCTGAACAGTGCGGCCTGCGGCAATCCCGCAAGCCCCGCGGCCGCAGAAAGCGCCAGTTCCTGGTTTCTGCCGCCCTTTCCCGCACCCCGCAAATGCACCACGGTCTCGCCCCCGGCGATAAAGGCTCGCTTTGTTCCCTTCCCCGCGTGGCACCGGGCGATATTTGCAAGAAACGCCCCCGCCTCCCTCGCCTCGCAGCTCAGACAGTCGGTTAGAAGCACTGTTTCGTATCCCCTGCGGCGGCACTGTTCCTCCATGGCGCGACAGAGTTTCGAAACGCTGCCCACCACGCGGATCTCCGCATTGGGCAGTTCCTTTGGCGTTTCGCACAGCAACAGTTCCTGCGCCCTGGAGCTGAGGTGCAGCCCGTATTTTTTTACAACTGCCGCAGCCTCTTCGCACGTGGACGTATCCGGGCAGGCAGGCCCCGAAGCAATGGCATCGGCCCGGTCCCCCAAAACGTCGGACAGTGCCACGCAAAACACCTTCGCCGGCGCGCAAAGGGAAGCGAACTTTCCGCCCTTGACAGCGCTCATGCGCTTGCGCACCGCATTGATTTCCACGATATCCGCCCCGCAGGAAAGCATCTCCTCCGTCAGCGCCAAAAGTTCCTGCGCAGGAATCAGCGGATGCTCAAACAGCGCGCTTCCGCCTCCGGACAAAAGCAGCAGTACCGTATCTTCTTCTGCCAGGCCCTCCACCGCTTCTATCGCTTTGCGGGTAGCGGAAAAGCCGTTTTCATCTGGCACGGGATGGCCTGCTTCAAAGCATTCCATGTTTGCAATCGGCCCTTTTACATGCCCGTATTTTGTAATGACTACGCCGCTGTCTGCGCGACCGCCAAGCACTTCTGCCGCAGCTTTCGCCATCTGCCAGGCGCCTTTGCCCGCTGCCACGACGCGAACGCGCCCGCTTCCGAATTCGTGCTGCAAAAGCGCCTCTTTTACCGCCTGGTCTGGCAGGCATTCCGCAATGGCCGCCTGGATCATCTCCTCTGCCTGTTTTCGCAGTGTCATGGTAATTCCTCCTTTACTATATAAAAACTCCGAACCGCGCAAAAGATGCCCTTGCGCGGCCCGGAGCCCCAGGCAGCATGCGCTGCCCGCATTTCTTCGATTGATTTTTTATTTGTTCTTCAAATTATAAAATGCGGAGTTTCCAGCGTACTTCGCGGAATCGCCCAGCGTATCCTCCAAGCGCAGCAGCTGGTTGTACTTGGCGATGCGGTCGGTTCTGGAAAGCGAACCCGTCTTGATCTGCCCGGCGTTTAGGCCCACGACGATGTCGGCGATGGTGGTATCCTCGCTTTCACCGGAACGATGCGAAACCACGGCGGTGTAACCGGCCTTCTTAGCCATTTCAATGGCATCGAAAGTTTCGGTCAGCGTACCGATCTGGTTGACCTTAATCAAGATGGAGTTGGCTACGCCCCGGGCAATGCCGTCGGCCAGGCGTTTGGTGTTGGTAACGAACAGGTCGTCGCCCACCAGCTGCACCTTGTCGCCGATGCGCTCAGTCATCAGCTTCCAGCCATCCCAGTCGTCTTCGGCCAGGCCGTCCTCGATGGAGATGACCGGATACTTGGACAGCAGCATTTCGTAGTATTCTACCATCTGCTCCGCGGTTTTCTGCACGCCCTCGCCCTTCAGATTGTAGATTTTCTTTTCTGTGTCGTACATTTCAGAAGAAGCTACATCCAGCGCGATTTTGACATCCTCGCCCGGCTTGTAACCGGCCTTTTCGATGGCCTCTAAAATCACCTGAATCGCCTCTTCGTTGGTTGCCAGGTTTGGCGCAAAGCCGCCCTCGTCGCCCACGGCTGTATTCAGGCCCTTGCCCTTCAGCACTGCCTTCAGGTTGTGGAACACCTCAGCGCCCATGCGCAGCGCCTCGCGGAATGTCTTCGCTCCCACCGGCATAATCATAAATTCCTGAATATCTACCGTATTATCCGCGTGCTCGCCGCCGTTTAATATGTTCATCATGGGCGTGGGCAGAACCTTGCCGTTGACGCCGCCCAGATACTGGAACAGCGGAAGCCCCAGGCTGTCGGCCGCTGCATGGGCCACTGCCATGGAAACGGCCAGAATCGCGTTTGCGCCCAGCTTCCCTTTATTTTCCGTGCCGTCCAGCTGAATCAGCAGTTGATCCAGGCCCACCTGGTCGAAGGCGTCCATGCCGATGATTTCATCGGCGATGATTTCGTTGACATTGTCCACTGCCGTTAAAACACCCTTGCCCAAGTAGCGGCTCTTATCGCCGTCGCGCAGCTCCACGGCCTCGTGAATGCCAGTAGATGCACCGGAGGGAACGATGGCGCTTCCGGAAGCTCCGTCATCCAGATACACCTCTACCTCTACGGTAGGATTTCCGCGGGAATCCAATACCTCGCGTGCGTATACATCTTCAATAAATGGCATAACTTTTTACCTCCATTTTCTTTATGCGCGGCGGAAAGCGCCGCCGCCTGCCTATTTCTGCGGCCGGAACATCCAACCGCCGCTTACCTGTGGGATGCCGAAATATCCGACTGTTGTTAAAATTGAACGATCTGGATAAAATCTTCCGGCTTTAAGCTGGCGCCACCCACCAGGGCTCCGTCGATATCTTCCATATCCATCAGCTCCGAAGCGTTGTTTGGTTTCACGGAACCGCCGTACTGGATTACGACCTCCTCCGACACTTCGCTGCCGTAGAGCCCGCAGATGACAGAGCGGATGTGGGCGCACATTTCCTGCGCCTGCTGCGGTGTCGCCGTGCGTCCTGTGCCGATGGCCCACACCGGTTCGTAGGCGATAACCAGGCTCTTTGCCTGCTCTGAAGAAAGGCCGGCTACGCCGCCCTCCACCTGCGCCTTAACTACATCCAGCGCCTGGCCGGCATCTCTCTGCTCCAGAACCTCGCCCACGCACAGGATGGGCGTTATGCCAGCGGCAAAGGCCTTGTGCAGTTTTTTATTTACTGTTTCGTCGCTCTCCGCAAAGTACTGGCGGCGCTCCGAATGCCCGATAATAACGTAATCCACACCGATTTCCTGCAGCATGGGCGCAGAGATTTCGCCGGTGAAGGCCCCGCTTTCCTCAAAGTGCATGTTCTGCGCTCCCACTCCCACACCGCTTCCGGCAAAGGCCTGCTTCAGCGCCGCAAGCTGTGTAAACGGCGCACAGATAGCCACTCTTACATCGGATGGCTCGTAGAGCGTTCGAAACGTCTCTGCAAACGCCACTGCCTCCTTTGTGGTCTTAAACATCTTCCAATTTCCTGCGATAAACGGCTTGCGCATATCCATTACCTCCTGCCTGCACTTCTTGTTTGATTGTAATGTGATTGTGTTTTTCTGTACTACTTGCCGGGGCAGGCATTATTCTTTATCCTGCAGCACAGCAACGCCCGGAAGCTCCTTGCCCTCTAAAAATTCCAGGGATGCGCCGCCGCCGGTGGAAATGTGCGTCATTTTATCGCTTAAGCCAAACTGCTTTACTGCTGCCGCCGAATCGCCACCGCCGATGATGGTCGTGCCTGCGCACTCGGCCATCGCCTTGGCAATGGCCTGCGTTCCCTTTGCAAAATTGGGCATTTCGAACACGCCTACGGGCCCGTTCCAGATGACCGTCGCCGCACCCCGGATGCGCTCACCGAACAGAGCGATGCTCTCCTCGCCGATATCCAGCCCCATGCAATCGGCCGGTATGCTGTCAGCTGCGCACACGCGGGAAGGCGAATCGTTTTTAAATTCCGCCGCCACCCGGCTGTCCACCGGAAGCAGAAGCTCCACGCCCTTTTCCTTTGCTTTTGCAAGGAGGCCTGCAGCCAGCTCTACCTTATCCGCCTCCAGAAGCGAGGTGCCGATTTCGTAGCCCTTCGCCTTAAAGAACGTATAGGCCATGCCGCCGCCGATGATCAGGCAGTCCACTTTATTTAACAAGTTCTCGATGACAGTGATCTTATCGCTGACCTTGGCACCGCCGATGATGGCGACAAAGGGCCGCTTGGGCTGTTCTACGGCACTTCCCAGGAATTGCAGCTCCTTTTCGATCAGAAATCCCGATACTGCCGGCAGCAGCGCAGCGATTCCCGCCGTAGAAGAATGCGCCCGATGCGCCGTGCCGAAGGCATCGTTGACGAAGATGTCGGCAAGCGATGCCAGCTGCCGCGAAAATTCCTCTCCGTTCTTCGTTTCTTCCGCCCGAAACCGCACGTTTTCTAAAAGCATCACATCGCCGCCGCGAAGGCCTGCTGCCGCTGCTCTCACTTCGTCGTTTACTACATCGGAAGCGCTGATGAAGGTTACGTCCCTGCCAAGCAGCTGGCTCAACCGCTTTGCCACCGGCGCCAACGAATACTTCATATCCGGCTGGCCCTTAGGCCGGCCCAGATGCGACATGAGGATTACCCTCGCCTCCTGTCCGACCAGGTATTCGATGGTGGGTAGTGCGCTGGTAATGCGGATATCGTCGGTGATGTTTTTGTCCTCATCCAGCGGAACGTTAAAATCACAGCGGACGATCACCGCCTTTCCTCTGACGTCGATGTCTTTCACGGTCTTCTTCATAATCCTCCATTCCTTTCTCCCGTGCAAACGGGAATCGCCCGCGGATAAAGTGGCATCCGGACTTCTGTTTTTTGGTCCTTCGGCCTCGCTTCCTGCGGGCGTGTTGCTTCAGACCCCGCCTTCCCTGAGGCTTACAGGCCTTGTTTAATAATATAGTCGATCAGATCCACGGCTCTGTTGGAATATCCCCATTCGTTGTCGTACCAGGAGAGAATCTTTACCATATTTCCTTCCAGCACCATGGTGGAAAGTGCGTCGATGGTGGAGGAGTGGTCGTCTCCCTTAAAGTCCACGGAAACCAGCGGTTCCTCGGTGTAGCCCAAAATGCCCTTCAGCTCGCCCTCCGCCGCTTTCTTCAGCGCTGCGTTAACTCCTTCTTTCGTGGTTTCTTTTTCCGTTTCGAACACGATATCCACTACGGAAACCGCTGATGTCGGAACCCGCATGGCCATGCCGTTGAGCTTTCCCGCAAGCTGCGGAAGCACCAGTGCCACCGCCTTGGCTGCCCCGGTGGTGGTAGGAATCATGGATACCGCCGCTGCTCTCGCCCGCCGCAGATCCTTGTGCGGCAGGTCCAGAATCTTCTGGTCGTTGGTGTAGGAGTGCACTGTAGTCATCAGGCCGCGCTTGATACCAAACTCCCGGTCGACGATTTTGGCAAAGGGCGCCAGGCAGTTCGTCGTGCACGATGCGTTGGAAATAACATGATGCGCCTTTGCATCGTATTTTTCTTCGTTGACACCCATGACGATGGTAATGTCCTCGTCAGTGGCAGGCGCGGAAATTACGACTTTCTTTGCACCAGCTTCGATGTGCTTTGCCGCGTCCGCTTTTTTAGTAAAGCGCCCGGTGGATTCCAGTACCACCTCTACGCCCAGCTCCTTCCAGGGAATCTGCGCTGGGTCTGTATGCGCCAGAATTTTAATTTCTTTTCCGTTGACGATAATGGCATTCTCCGTCGCTTCCACCGTGCCGTCGAACCGTCCGAAACAGCTGTCGTATTTCAGCAGATGCGCCAGCGTCGAGGGTGTGGTCAGATCGTTAATCGCCACGACCTCAAAATTTACGTCCTTGTCCAACGATGCCTTGAATGCGTTTCTTCCGATTCTTCCAAACCCGTTGATGCCTACTTTTGTCTTCATATTTCCTTTGCCTCCTGATTTGATGTATTGTGAAACGGCTTTGCCAATCCGGTAACCCGCCGGCCGGCCGTTTTCTCAAGCGTCTTGCATATTTCCGAAATCAGTGCATAAATCGCCGCAGCATCCCATGGGTTCAGCGCCTCAGGTGCGCATCCGCCGCATCGGCTGCGCTAATAGCGCTTGCGCCTGGACGACGACGCCACGTGCATTTCATCTCTGTATTTCGCTACGGTCCGCCGGGAAATGTCAATTCCCTTCTCCCGCAAAATCTCCACCATCGCCTGGTCGCTTTTCGGCGCTTTGGGATCTTCATTATCTACTATTTCCCTAATCAGGGTTTTTATGCTTTCCGATGCAATTCCCTGGCCGGAGCTGCCGGAAACGCCGCTGGTAAAAAAGTATTTGATTTCAAATACGCCCCGGGGGCTCTGCATATACTTGCCGTTGATGGAACGACTGACCGTGGATTCGTGAATGCCCACCTCGTCGGCGATCTGCTTTAAGGTGAGCGTTTTGAGATACTTCGATCCCTTCTCGAAAAAATCTACCTGGTATTTTACCACAGCACTGACTACATTATATATCGTCTGCCTGCGCTGCTCGATGCTCTTAATCAGCCAGACCGCGGAATTTAAGCGCCCTGTCAAGAATTTACTGATGTTGGATTCGCGGTCGGATTCCGCAAGCATTTTTTGATAATACGGCGAAAGCGTCAGCCGCGGCGTACTGCTTTCGTTGACTAAAACCACATACTCACCATCTACTTTTTCCACCGTAACGTCCGGAACCACGTACTTGGTGTCGCCCGCGCTTTCAAACTGGCGCCCTGGTTTTGGCTCCAGCCTGCGGATGATGTCGCTGATCTCCTGCGCCTCGCGCACGGTAATGTTCAGCGCTTTGGCGATGTTTCCCAACCGGTTGTTGGCGATGTCGTTGAGGTGCTGATCCACCACCTGAAGCGTCAGCGGATCGTCATTCCCCTCGTGGTGCAGCTGGATTTTTAAGCATTCCTTCAAATCCCTGGCGCCCACGCCCACGGGATCGAACCCCTGTATGATCGCCAGAATTTCTTCTGTCTTTTCTGTGGTCAGGTGAAACTGCTCCGCCAGTTCCTCTACGCTCTGCGTCAGATATCCGTTTTCATCCAGCGCCTCGATCATGTATTTTGCCACCAGGCGGCAGGATTTTTTCATCGGCACAAACTGCAGCTGAAACATCAGGTTTTCCGTCAGCGAGATGTCGGTGCTGACAAACTGCTCAAATGTATATTCGCCCGTATCGCTGCCACTATACTGCCACTGCTTGTAGCTGATGTCGTCGTATTCGCGCTCTTTGAAGTGCTCCGCCCAGTCGAATTCGCTGTCGCCGGCCTTGGTCTTTGCCTTGGAAGAAAAGTCATCCGCAAATCCCATGGCTTCGTCGTCCTGCTCTCTGTCCTTGCCTTCCGTTCGCGCGCTTTCCCTGTCGGGAGGGTCGATTTCCAGAATCGGGTTGATCAGCACCTGCTCGTCTACGTAGGCTTCCAGCTCTTGCGTATTGAACTGCAAAATCTGAATGGCCTGAATCAGCTCCGGCGTCATTACCAGCTTTTGCGCCTGCTCAATGGTCAGATCATACCCTAATCTCATATCATCGTCTCCTCTTTTGTCTGCGGCCGCCACAAAAGCCGCCTTGCGCCGTTTCTGCAAATTTATGATTGTACTTATTGTATCACAAAATGCAGATCTTTTACAGCATCCTTTCGAGGATTTTTTCAAGGTCTCTGCTTTTACCGAGGAAACATTCCGTTCAGTGCACATGCCATATGCAACTGTGCGGTTCGAAAAATAAGCAGGCGATATGATTTTTTGATTTTTTTTGCTCGAATTTGCTTAAATTATTCCAGATCCGGAAAACCGTTCTGACGCAGCGCTTCAAACAAAATAATGTTGACCGAATTTGCCAGGTTCAGCGACCGCAGCCGTGTGTCGGCGCTTAAAGGAATGCGGATGGCCCTGTCCTTATGCTGTTCGATCAAGTCCCGCGGAAGGCCTGCCTGTTCGCGCCCGAACAAAATCATGTCGCCATCCCGATAATCTACATCGGTGTAGCGCTGCGTTCCCTTCGTTGTAGCCAGATACATGCGGGCACCAGCAAAGGCTTCCAGAAATTCCACAAGGTTTTCGTGTACGGTCAGCGTTACAAACGGCCAGTAATCCAGACCGGCCCGCTTTAGCTGCTTATCTTCGATGGAAAAGCCCAGCGGCTTTACCAAATGCAGATGCGCGCCGGTAGCCGCGCAGGACCGGGCGATATTTCCGGTGTTGGGCGGTATTTCCGGTTCGACCAGAACAATGTGAAACGCCATGATATGCTCCTTTCTGTGCGCAGTGTTCGCCGCTTTGCGAAAAAGCAGCTTCAGGAAAAGTTTCTCATAAAATGGCAAAAAAATCAACACAAATTATCATTTTCGTTAATTTTTTTGCAAAAATAATCAAGCAAGCTCCGCTGTGCAAACCCGCCTGCAAAATCCGTCTTCGATATCTTACGGAAAATCCGTTTACTTTTTTTTCAAACTATACTATACTGAATTTACCCTCGGTTGACAAGCCTGTACGCTTTTTAACGGCGCCCGCCTGGTTCGAACGAGGGGCAGCTATCACTTTTGGGGAGGTATAACATGAAGAAGAAAACGATCAAAGTTGGCTTATTGGGATTTGGTACCGTCGGCAGCGGCACATACCGCATGCTGACTACAAACGCGAATACGATTTCCTATACCACTGGCGTATCCATCGAAGTATCCAAGATCCTGGTAAGGGATCTCTCCAAAAAGAGAGAGATCTCAGCTCCGGCCGCTCTGTTCACCGACCAGCCGGATGATATTTTAAAAAATCCCGATATCGACATCGTGGTAGAGGTGCTGGGCGGCGTTCACCCGGCCTTCGATTATATGGAAGAAGCCATCAAAGCCGGAAAGCACGTAGTGACTGCCAACAAGGCTGTCATTGCCAAGGACGGCCCGTATCTGACAAATCTGGCGCTGGAGCACAAAGTTGCGCTGCGCTATGAAGCCAGCGTCGCCGGAGGCGTTCCCATCCTCAACGCCCTGTCCACCTCGCTGCAGGCTAACGAATTTACCGAAATTACCGGTATCGTCAACGGTACCACCAACTATATTTTAACGCAGATGGCCGAAAACGACATGGATTACGAAACCGCCCTCAAGCAGGCGCAGTCCATGGGCTTTGCCGAGGCCGATCCCACCGGCGACGTCGAGGGCTTCGACGCTGTCAACAAGCTGAGCATCTTGATTTCCACCGCCTTTGGACTGCGGGTTGCGCCGGAAGACATTCCCAGGGAAGGCATCACCAACATCACAAAGGAAGATATCATCTGCGCAAAGCAGTTCGGCTTTACGATCAAGCTGTTAGCGCAGGCCAGAAGATACCGCAATACGCTGGAATGTCACGTACAGCCGGCGATGGTTCCTCTCGACCATCCTCTGGCTACTGTAAAAAACGAATTCAACGCTGTCTTTGCCAAGGGCAATGCGCTGGATAACGTAATGCTGTACGGCAAGGGCGCCGGCGCCATGCCTACCGGAAGCGCCGTAGTGGGCGACCTGCTGGAAATCGCGAGAGCCTACGCCGTAGGAACCGCGGACAAGACCATCCCCACCGCTGTCAACGACAATGTCAACCTGAAATTCGACGGTGAAGGCCAGAACATGTACTATATCAACCTGCTGGCCGAGGATATGACCGGCGTTTTGGGAAAGATCGCCACCACCTTCGGCGACTACGGCATCGCCGTAAAATCCTTCGTGCAGAACACCGCCTCCAAACAGAGCGGCAGATACGTTCCCCTTATCTATATTTTAGGCGAAACCACCAGAGAGCGGCTGAACGATGCGCTGGAGGAGATCAGTAAATTCACCTTTGTTAAGGAGATCAAAAGCGTCATCAGCGTCGCTGCTTTGGACTGATGCCGCGGTAAAGGAGATACGAGACCATGAGTTTATTTCAACAGTGGCAGGATCTGATTTCCAATCAGACCGACGAAAGCTTTCCTGCCTTTTGGGAAACCTACAGCACGACGGAAACCAACATCTACAGCGCCATCCTCGGCGCGCCCGAAGAAGCGGTAAGCGGAACGTTTGCGGAGCTTGCGGACAAGCATAAAGCGGACCACGTTATCTTTATGGGCTTTCTGGACGGCATCAATTCCAGCCTTCGCAGCGAGCTGGCTCTGGAAAGCTTTGACGAAACCACCGCATTTTCTCTGGATATCGACTTCGAAACGCTGTATTTTAACATGCATGCCGCCGGAGCTGATTATCTGTATACGCTTCCCCAGTGGGATGGAATCCTCACCGAAGAGCGGCGGGCGGAAATCGCAAAGGAATACAAGCGCTCCAAGACCGTCGTAAAGGAAAAGACGCCGGGAAGAAACGACCCCTGCCCCTGCGGCAGCGGAAAGAAATACAAAAAGTGCTGCGGAAAAAACGCATAGCAGCACGCAACCGCACAGAAAGCAATGCGCATAACCAAAGAAGAACCGTCAGAGCCCCGCAAAGGCGCCGACGGTTCTTTTTGTCTGATAGAAGGCTGCGCGTTTTTCGCGCAGCCGGTTGATGCATCACTGGGTTTTCACTGGATTTTCATTGCAAATTCTTTTTGCACAACTGCGCAACGCCGCATTCATCGCATTTGGGATTCCGCGCCGTACATACCTGGCGGCCGTGCCAGATCAGCGCGTGGTGCAGGTCGCTCCAGTTGGGTTTTGGCACTGCCTTCATCAGCCCCAGCTCTGTCTTGAGCACATCGTTTTCTTTTACAAAGCCCATGCGGTTGGCTAAACGGAATACGTGGGTATCCACGGCGATCCGCTGCTGGCCAAACCCTACCGCCAGCACGACGTTAGCCGTCTTTCGCCCCACGCCGGGAAGCTCTGTCAGCTTATCGTAATCCTCCGGCACCTGCCCGTTATATTTTTCCATCAGCATCTGCGCCATCCGGATGATGTTTTTCGATTTTGTCTTGTACATGCCGATGCGCCGGATATAGCCCTGCAATTCCTCTTCGGACAGCTGCGCCATAGCCGCGGCGTCGGGGCAGCGGGCAAACAAGGCCGGCGTTACCTCGTTAACGCTTTTATCCGTCGTCTGCGCCGACAGCGCCACTGCCACTAACAGCTGGTATACCGAAGCGAACTTCAGCGCGCACTCCGCGTTGGGATACAGCTGCAGCAGCCGGTCCACCAGCGGCTGCACCTCCGCCTTTTTCAATTTTGCCATTCCGCTCCCTCCTGCTTACATTTTCGTTTGCAACTCCTGTCTTTGTTTTATCATACCCTTTTTCCGGGGATTTCGCAAGACGGTGTAAACATTTGTCGTATTTTGCACCCTTGCAGATGTTTTCAACAGAAGGTTGGGACTAATGGACTTATTTTCGAAACGGCAAGAAAGAAGCATGCTCAAACATTTTAGCAAGTCCTCTGCTTACAGTCGAAAAGGGAGAAACGAAAAACAGCACCAAACTTTTCGGTTCGGTGCTGTTTTTTGGCGGAGAGTCAGGGATTCGAACCCTGGGTCCCCGAAGGGACACGGCATTTCGAGTGCCGCACGATCGACCACTCTGACAACTCTCCATGGGATCGGCACACAGCTGATAGCAGCCCACGCTGACTTTATATACAATAGCACACACAGACAAAAAAGTCAACGCTCTTGCGTTATTTTTCCAAAATTGAACATATAAGCCCTCTTCTCAGTAATACATTGCCCGCTCCGAAGCCATGGTCCACAGATACAGTATCCCATAGAGCAACGGCTGGTGCAGCAGATATACAACCAGGGAGTACCTCCCTAAAAAGCAGAGCATCCGCTCCGGCCAGGCAGTTCCCATCTCTGTCGAAGCTTTGCTTCCGCCGCCCTTTGGGCGCCTCTTTTTCAGCACGCCGTACAGATAATATCCGGCAAGAAACAAAAATCCCCAGGGAAGCAGCGGGAAATAGTCAGAGGAAGCAAACTCCGGCGGCGGAAATCCCAGCCACGCGCCCAGCGCACCCCGATACCAGGATTGCGGCAGCGACAGCAAAGGTATGCTGCCCGTGGGGCCTCCAAGCCCGATGCCGAAATACCCCTGCGAAACGTTCCGGGTTGCAAGAAACAGGATGGCGCTTCCAAGCAGCCCGGTTTCCGGCGCAATCCGTTCCGCCAGCGGTGCTATCAAAAGCATTAGAAGCGTACAGGAACCCAGCATGGTCAGTATGCCAAAGCGAACGGCTTCTTCTGGCATGCACACAGCAGTAATCACCGATATCAGAGCCCCCGCCAAAAGCACAATGACTCCGCGCCTGAAATGCCGCCGTCCCAGCGACCAGCAATACCCGGACAGTACAATGAAGATCCAACATCCCACCTGCTGCCAGAGCCATGCTGCCGGCGTGCCGAACCATTCCCAGCTGTGTCCGAACATATACACCATGTCGTAGCAGCCGTGATAGACAATCATATTCAGAAGCGCTGCCCCGCGGAGCCGGTCGAGCGCACGGCTGCGATGCGCCATCCGCTCTTTGCGCGCTCCGCGCTGCGGCTCTTTACCATCCGGTCTGTATCCTGGCAGCAGAGCCACGAGGCGCACTCTTGCCCGCGCGCCTTCCGCCGCGTATTCTCCGCACCCTGTTTGCTGCTTAGCGCCGCTTTCCTGCTGCCCCATAGGACTTCCCTCTGCTTTCCCGCTGCCTGTGCCGTTTTGCCCGCGTTTCCGTTATTTCATTATACACGGTTCCTCCCTGCCCGTACAGAGGCTTTTCAGCATGCGCTGCGCCTCTTTCTGCACTTCGGCATTCACCTGCGGCCAGGGCCCGTACTGCCTGGCGTTATAGCCCGCGGAAATATTAGCCATGGCGAGGATTTCTCTGGCGGACTTTGCTAAATCCATTCCGCTTGCGGCGTTTTTCCTACCGGATAAAATGAGTATAGCAACGCTCCTCGCGCTTGGGCAGGCCGTATTTCTCCTTACCGAGCGCGATACTCTTCATTAAAAATGCCATATTTCTGGCCAGGGACCGCATCGTCTGCAGACCTTCTTCATCCTGCGCCGCCTGTCCCGGCTCTCTGCCGTGAACGCTGTTCCAGTACATGCTGGAAGCCACCGGCATGCCGCTGACGGTAAAAAATTTGTTCAGCTCATCAAATGTAGCAGATGCGCCCCCTCGTCTGGCTACCGCTACGCCTGCCCCGACCTTCATGGTCTTATCGAAAGGCGTACTGTAAAACAGCCTCGTCAGAAAAGAAATCAGCGTAGAGTTTGCAGCAGCGTAATACACCGGAGTGCCCACCACGAGGCCATCGCAGGCCTGCAGCTTCGGTGCTGTTTCATTGACGATATCGTCAAATATACACTGTCCGGTTTTCGTACAGCTGCCACAGGCGATGCATCCGCGGATATCCAGCTTCCCTATCTGAAGAGTCTCTGTTTCGATTCCTTCCTCCGCAAACACCTGCTCCATCTGATGCAGAGCAATCGACGTATTGCCCTGTGCCCTCGGGCTGCCGTTAATTATCAATACATTCATACATTGTTCCTCCTTATTTCTGCGCATATCGCTCCAGTAAGGCATTCCGCCTTCCTCTCAATTATACTACATCGCGCAGAAAAATATCAATCGCAGTGGCCGGGCAGACGGTCAAAGAAACGACAAAGGCATCGACGCTGAAGGTCATCGCAGACAAAGGCTATGAAGCGAAGGAAGAGATTCTCGCCTGCCGACCGGCTTGTCGGGCCTGCAGCAATCGCTGTACAGCATCGAAACATCATAAGGTGGTCCGGTTTGGGCCGCATACCGACTGCGTGGCTGCGCTCATGTATGGCAACCAGGCGCCGCTGCAGACGCCGCCGGAAGGGTTTACGCCCACCAACTCGTTGTTCAAGAAGAACCCGATTCAGGGAATTGTTCTGCTGCGGATTGCC
>CATJIF010000133.1 GCA_949740445.1 uncultured Peptostreptococcaceae bacterium
GCGATCATGTCGATATCCACCAAACCGTAGACCATGCGCTTTGCTGTCGCTACGTATATGTTTCCGGGCCCTACGATTTTATCTACCGCGGGTATGCTCTGCGTTCCGTAAGCCAGGGCGGCGACAGCCTGCGCCCCGCCAGCCTTGATGATCTTCGTTACGCCGGCCACCGAGGCGGCGGCCAGGATGGGCGCTGCGATGGCTCTCTCGTTATCGGGGGGCGTTGCCATGACGATTTCCTCCACGCCGGCAAGCTTCGCCGGAATGGCGTTCATCAATACGCTGGAAGGATAGCTTGCCGTGCCTCCAGGCACGTAGATCCCTACCCGCGCCAGCGGCGTTACCTTCTGCCCCAGCACCACGCCGTCGCTTTCGCTGAGCACGTAACTGCTGCGCTTCTGCTTGCTGTGATAGGCTTCTATATGATCTGCCGCCTGGCGAAGCGTCTCTAAAAAGTATCCGTCGGTCTGGGAAAGCGCCTGCTCTATCTCCTCTTGCGTTACGCTGAGGGAAGACAGGCGGACGCCGTCGAATTTCTCCGCATACTTCAACAGCGCCTGGTCGCCGTTTCTGCGGACATCTTCGAGGATCGCTTCTACCGCCTCCGACACGTCGGCTTCTTCTTCCTGGCGGCGGCTCAGTATTTCGCCGATGGATATCTGCTGCAAATCGTAAATCTGTATCATGGGTTCTGCCTTTCTCCCATCCCCTCTGCCGGATGGGAAGCTGCGATTGTCCTCACCGCTCTGTCAGTGCTTCTGAAAGCCGCTGCACCATCTGGCTGATGATCTGGTTTTTAAACTTAAAGCTGATTTTATTGGCGATAAACCGGGCGCTGATCTGCTGGAATTCCTCGACTACCTTCAGGTTGTTCTCGCGGATGGTGCTTCCCGATTCCACGATGTCCACGATTACGTCGGACAGCCCCAGAATCGGCGCCAGCTCGATGCTGCCGTTGAGCTTTATAATGTCGATGTCCCGGTTCTGGCTCGCATAGTATTCTTTGGCGATGTTTACGAATTTCGTCGCCACCCGCAGCGGCCGGTCGCGGTCCTCGATGTAATCGGTCTTGGCTGCCACGCACATGCGGCACTTGCCTAAGTTTAAGTCCAGCAGCTCGTACACATCGGGGCGGCTCTCTAAGAGGATATCCTTGCCCACGATGCCCACGTCGGCTGCGTGATGCTCTACGTAAATCGCCACGTCGCTGGGCTTTACTAACAAATATCTGACGTTGTTTTGCGGGTTTTCGAAGATCAGCTTCCGGTTCTGTTCGTAGATGGATTTGCAGTCGTAGCCGATGCCCGACAGCAGCTCGTATACCTGGTCGCCCAAACGTCCCTTGGGCAGGGCGATGTTCAGCATATCGCCGTTTTCTTTTGTCAGCATCCCGCATCCTCCTTTCCGCCTGCTGTTTCCTGTATCAGCCTGCCGCCGGCAAAGCGGTACAGCCTCTGGTAGCGCAGTTGCTTCGGCAGCTCTGTTTCCGCGCGCACCCGCATGCCCTGCCCGGCAAGCGATTGTATCGCGGAGAGAAGCTGCGGCAGCTGGCTGCCGCTTTCGTAGAGCACCAGCGCTTCCACATCGCAGCTGGCCTGCGGCAGGGCGATGCGATTCATCTCCGAGAGATAGATGGCAAAGCCGATGCCTCCGCAGTCTTTGTTCAGCCGCCGCACCATGCCGTCGTACTGGCCGCCGGCCAGCACATTGCGCGGAAGCTGCGCAAGGCAGCCCTGGAAGATCACGCCGTTGTAATAGTCGATATCATTTAAGAGGGAAAAGTCCAGCTGCAGCTTTTCCGCCAGGCCCATGGCTTCCATTGCCTGATAAATCGCCCGCAGGTCGTCTATGGCCCGCTGCATGGTTTCGTTGCGGGCAAGCTCCTCGGCCCGCGCAAGCGTCTGCGGAAAAGTACCGTAAAGCGAGGGCAGCGCGCCCAGCGCAGCGCTTTCTTCTTCGGAGAGGCCGGCTTTTTGGGCAGCGGTGCGAAGCTCTAAGCTGTTTTTGCTTCGGATCAGCCGCAGGATTTCCTCTGTCTGTCCTGCTGTCAATTCCATGCTGCTCATCAGGCCGGTAACAAAATCCATGTTGGAAACCTCCAGCAGGTAGTCCTCCGACAGCTGGGCAAGGCTCTGCTCTGCCAGGGCCAGCACCTCGGCGACAGCGTATATGTCCACATCGCCCATTACCTCCAGGCCCATCTGGCTGATTTCCCTGTATGTGTGGCTTTCTTTGCTCTCTCTGTAAACGCTTTCGATATAATAGAGCTTTTCGCGGCCTTCCTTTGCCGCCTTGCTGTTTTTGATGATGGACAGCGTCACGTCCGGCTTCAGCGCCAGCAGCTTGCCATCCAGGTCTGTAAAAGTGATGATGTTTTCTCCAGCCAGAAAACTCTGGTTTTTCGCATAGAGGCTGTATTCTTCAAAGCGCCCCATGCGGTATTTTTTATAGCCGTAGCGTTCGTAGAGGCCGCGCAGCTTCAGCGTAGCCAGCTCCTCCGGCCGCAGCGTATCCATCTGCAACTCCATAATACTGTTCCTTTCCCGTCGCAATCTATTTGCACTTGTGCCCAATTCTTCGGCGCCCATCACTTTATCGCAATAAAGCGATAGTGCAATAAAGCAATCATACCACAGATGCTGGCGTTTGTACAGACTTTTTTTTGCTGCACTGAACCACGCCCTGGGCGGTGGGCCATGAGCGGCGGACCCCGCCTGCCACAAGCCTGCATTTTTGCATCCTGTGGATGGTGTGCAGAAGGGGGCTACGACAACGCCTTTTTGGGGCAGGCATTTGCGCATTCCATGCACAGGATGCACTCTGTCCCGTTTTTTCGCTTCCTCGAATTGTCCGTCACGTCCACATTCATCGGGCATACCCTTTTGCATTTGCCGCAAGAAACGCATTTTTCCTGGCCGCAGGTCACGCGCAGCAGGGAAAAATAGCTCATGGGCTTCAGAAATGCAGTGATGGGACATATGTATTTACAGAAGGCCCGGTTGTCTCTGCAGATAAAAGCTAGCGCGATCCCCACCGCATAATAAAGGATGTTTCCGGCGACAAACAGGAAAAACATAATCCGTTCCCAGCTGCCCACCCGAAGCAGAAACAGCACGGCGATCAGCAAAAAAGAGGCCGCAAAGACGATATACCGCACGCACCTCCACGGCTTTTCCGGCAGCTGCGGCTGCTTATAGGGAAGGAAGTCCAGCACCATGGCCGTCCAGCAGGCGTATCCGCACCATCCCCGCCCAAATACCAGGGGGCCGAAGATCTTGGCGACAGCATAGTGGATGGTGGCAGCCTCGAACACCCCGGTAAAGAGATAGTACCAAAACCCTTCGATCTGCATGTTTTCATTGCAGAGCAGCCCCAGATATCCCAGCATATAGGTGCCGACAAACAGCTGGGCGACGCGACGCGCATGCCTGTATCTGCGGACAAACAAAAACAGCGATGCCGCGATTGCCGTGCCGATGTAGCTGAAATTGATCAGATAAAATACATTGTCCTTCGCAATGCAGAGCGTTACAGCCACCGCTTCGAACACCAGCCACAGCAGGAGCGGACGCGCATATTTTTTTAATGTTTTCATTTTTCATGCACCTGAAATACTGCGGGAAGCTACTTACAAAAAATTCATCTGCCTGCCCTGCTCCTTAGGTCTGGCCGCATGTGCCCGTTCCCTTTCGGCCAGCTTTTGCGGCAGCTCTTCCAAAAAAGCGGATGGCTTTCGGGAGTATGTAATCATCAGCGCATCTTTGGCTCTGGTAAGGCCGACGTAAAACAGGCGGCGCTCTTCTTCATCCGAAGAAACGCCTGCACCCGCAAAGGGAATCAATCCTTTGCTTGCCCCATAGATCATCACCACTGGAAATTCCAGGCCCTTAGAACCGTGAAGCGTGGTCAGGGTAACGGCACCCGCCGCATACTGCTTTTTTGCGCAACGCTTCAATTCGCCTTCCGTCCCCGTCTCTAAAGCCTCGATGAATTCTGGCATCCTCTGATAGCACAGCGCCGTCTGATACAGCTTCTGCATTTCCGACTTCTGCGCCAGCTGCATATCCTTTGCCCATTCCGCTATGATCGTCTGCGGCTGCTTTCGCTTCAGCTGTGGCGCATAGGTGCTTGCCATCGACTGGTAGGCAGCTGTTTTTGAGCGTTCCGGTTCTGCCTTCCACAAAAGCGACAGCGCTGTGCGGACGGCCAGCCCGTTATCCGGCTGCAGCAGGGACTTGAAAAAACAGACGGTTCCCCGCACGGTTTCCTCTTGCAGAAAGTCCTCCCTGCCTGCCACGATATAGGGAATTCCTTCCTTCGTAAGGCACTCTTCCAAAAGCGCAGCCTGGCGGTGGGTCCGATACAGTACGGCGATATCCTCAAAGCCCCAGGCTTCCCCTTCTCCTGTGGAAAACAGCTCCTGGGCCTCCAGCATCCCCATTCCTCCGGCAAGGCGGTTGATTTCCTTTGCCACGAAAATGGCCTCTGCCCTTTCGCTGTCCGCCTCTATCCTTCTGACCGCAGCGCCCTTTGGCCGGTTCGGGTGCAGGCTTCGCCGCTCCCCCGGGTTTTTGGAAATCACTTCGGATGCTGCTGTTAAAATCTGCGGCGTGGAGCGGTAATTTTCCTTTAAGGTAATCTGGCATACTTCCGCAAAATCCTCTGCAAGCTTCTGAAAGCACCCGGCATCGGCTCCGCGAAATCCGTAGATGGCCTGGTCCTGGTCGCCGATGGCAAACAACTCCCTTCCGCCTTTGTTCCAGGCCAAAATCAGCTGGTATTGCAGAGGGTTGATGTCCTGAAACTCGTCCACCAGCAGATAGGAAAACCGTTCTGTGCTGGTGCGGGCTTTCGGCTCCGCCGCTTCCTTCTGAGCAAGCTGCAGGGCTTTTAGCAAAATATCGTCAAAATCCAGGGCATTCCACTCTCTTAAGCGATTTTGATAAGCCTCCAATACTTCTCTTTTTAAAGGCGACTCTCTTTCGCACATCCCGGTTTTCGCGTTGGATATCTGCGTAAGCAGCCGGGAAACCGACGGCTTTAGGCTGTATTCCTTCCGTAGCCTGTCCACAAGCTCTCTCGTCTCCATCTCCCCTGCCAGTGAAAATTCCATGCCGCTGTCCTTCAATTTCTTCCATGCGATGGAGTGAAAGCTTCCGATCTGCAGCTTTTGGGCCGGCCCCTTGCCGATCTGCTTTTGAATCCGTTTTTTCAGCTCTCCGGCGGCCTGATTGGTAAAGGTGACCGCCGTAATGCAGGATGGCGATACCCGCCTCGTTTCTATCAGATGAAGGATGTGCGCGGCCAGCGTGCCCGTCTTTCCCGTACCGGGGCCTGCCTTTACCACGGTAACGCGCCGGGGAGATTCGATGGCCTGCCTCTGCTTTTCGTTCCAGACAGGTGCCCGTGCTGCTGCAATCGCAGACGTCTGTACATCTGCAGCAGGTGCAAGCACTTGCGCATCCGGCAGCGCATCCGCCTGTGCTTCTAAAATCCTTTCGCCCGTTTCCACCGTTTGGCGGCTTTTTGTTTCTGCTGCCGCTTCCGCCAGCACATCCACATCCGCCGGATGTCCAAACAGGCTCATCTGCCCGTTTAATTCTTCGATTTCGCTGCGGGCAAACAGGCGAAGGCTTCCGTATTCCCCGTCGAAGCCCGGCCGCCAGAAAACCTCTCCGCGCCGCAGCCGCCCGATTCCCTCTGCAATTCGCTCTCCCGCTGCCCTGTGTATGTCCTCTATCGGCATCTCCCGCAGGATGGAAAACTCCGGTCCCAGCGTCTGCAGCATGTTGTGATATATTTTTTCCACTCCGGTGCTGGCGGCAGAACGCCCCAAGGTCGCGCCGATCAGCTCCGGCAGTGGAACGAGGCTCTCAAAAGCCGCTGCCTGCGCTCTCCAATACCCCTCCGGGCGGTCGGAAAGCTGTGCGATGCGATGAGACACTCCAATCGTCAGCTTCCGTCCGCAGACAGGGCAGATGCCCCCGTATTTCTCCGTCTCGGATGGCGAGAGGCACAAGCCGCATTTCCGGTGCCCGTCGTAGTGGTACTTTCCCTCCTGCGGAAAGAATTCGATGGTCCCGGCCAGGCCCACTCCCGTCGTTATGGCCTTTCGCAGGGCCCCGTAGGACAGTTCGATATCCAAAAGATTCGCTTCTCTGCCTAATTTTGCCGGCGAATGGGCATCCGAGTTGGAAATCAGCTGGTAGCGGTCCAGGGCAGAGACCCGCCAGTTCATGGGCGGGTCGGAGGAAAGCCCCGTTTCCATGGCGTGGATATGGCTCGACAAATCGCCGAAGCATTCCTCTACAGAATCGAATCCGGAAAATGCCCCGAACAGGGAAAAATGAGGCGTCCAGATGTGCGCCGGAACGTAGACAGCTTCCGGGCACAGCTCTAACAGGATTTCCAGCAGATCGTGGCAGGAAAGCCCCAGTATGGGCCTGCCGTCGGAATGGATGTTTCCGATGGTTTCCAGCCTGCGGGAAATCAGCTCCGCCGCCTCTAATCCGGGCAGCAGAATTAAACTGTGCACCTTTCGTACACGGCCGCATTGCTTGTAGATGGAGCTGATCTCTCCGGTGATAACAAACCGCGGCTGCACACTGCCCGCAGCAGCGTCTGCGATGCGGTATTCCCGCTTCAGCGTGTAAAATCCATTTCCCTCCGGTATCAGCTTTTCCCGCAGCTCGTCCCGCCATGCGGAATGGGTAAAATCCCCGCTTCCCACGATGCTAATCCCCTTGCGCCGCGCCCACAGATCCAGGTGCTCCGGTGTGCACTCCCTGCTCGTGGCCCGGGAATAATGGGAATGGGTGTGTAAATCCGCAATGTACATAAAAGCCCTCTTTCTGTGCGATGGTATCTATAGAGAACCCGGCGCTGCATATTGCCGGCATCTAATAGACTCTCTTTGCATGTAGTATATCCCCGCATCGAAATAAAATCAATCTTCTTCATTCGCTACCTGCTTATAGATGCTTCCACATTCCTTGCAGGTAATGGCAAGTTGATACTCCCTTAGCTTTTTAGAAAGTATGGTCATCAGCGGAGAAGAGTCTTTCGGGCAGCACAGGCGGTTTTTTATCGTAATCAGTGCATCATCGCAAGGGCTACCCGGAACTCTGTCCTCAAAATCAATGAGAATGCTGCCGTGGCTGCCGCAGTTGCACTCATACCGAAACTCGACCCTATCGTATGTGGCATAACACAAATATCCGATGTTCTCGCCGCATGCTGTACAGTAGGTCCAGCCGCCGTAATTCGCAGCCAATCTTGTATGTTCCAACTCCTTTGTCCTGATTTTTCTCGCCATATTTGTTCTCCTTTCCATGGTGAATGAAAATTTATGTGCAAAATACACGCTTATTTTTATAAGAACATTTGTATGGTACAGCAGTGCGCATATTTCTTAGGAAACTTGCAGTTTACGATGGGAACGCTCTTTTCGATACTATCTGGTTACCGCTGCTCTTAAATCAGATATGTACTTAGTTTGCTGCTTTTTCAGATATCCCTTTACAAACAGATTCATCAATGGATTCTTTACCAGAACCTCTTCTGTAAAGGTAATCTGCGTTCCCCTATCACAGCTCTCAAATATGCCGCTCCAGCAACCTCTCATGTTTTGATTTTCCATATCAAAGCGATATTCCCGATACGGCTCTTTTGCCGTAATGCGAAAATGTGTCACAAACCCGTCCTTTGTATATTCGTCAAACCGATTTTCATCAATCATTTCGATTTTGGATAGATCGCTGCGCCATTCGTAACTTTTATTATCTGTAACAATATCCCAAAGTACTTTGCAATCGCAGGGGAATTGTGCTGTCACCGTTACACGTTTCATCCTATCTCCTTCCTTTTAAGCGGTAAATGGTACTCTGCTGACAGAATAACAAACAGCACTGGCATAAAACCCATCAGAAATCTTATCGCGCTGCATCAAAATATCATAAGCGTGTACTTATATCGAACTCTTTGATTCGATCCATCGTTCTTTCGTGTAAACCTTCAAGAAGATAGACGCGCTATCCTCATTATAACGCACCTGGTCTTAATTGTCATTGAGCGGTTTGACAATTTCCGGTTTTATCAGTCGTATCCTCTTGTTGCGGAGCCGTTTTGCGCCGCCACAGAAGTTAGATGTTTCATATCTATTCCTTTCTTTCGACACCGCACAGGGCAGTTTTGACGAACGTTTGAAGCAAAACCCTACACTTTGCCACCAATGTTTTCATTGGTGGTATTCTTATTATAAAGTATCCATCAAAATGTGTCAGTCGCGCATTTGATCGGATTTCACAAAAAATAAAAGGAGAACTCATTGTGCAGACTGTAATCCATGTAGAACAGCTATCAAAATCCTACAGCAATCTGCTTGCGGTAGATAATATCTGCCTGTCCGTAAAGCGTGGAACCGCCTACGGGCTCCCCGGTGCGAACGGCACGGGGAAAAGCACGACGATTGAATGTATCTTAGGGACAAAAAATGCCGACAGCGGGAACGTATCGGTCTTGGGCTGCCACCCCAAAAAGGACAGGCGCCGCCTGTTTCAGAGGGTCGACGTTCAGTTTCAGGAAGGCGATTATCCGCCGGAAATTAAAGTTTCAGAATTATGTGAAGAAACCGCCTGTCTCTATAAAGCTCCCGCCGATTGGAAAAAACTCTGCGAACAATTTGGAATTTGAAGCGGTTTCAAGTTACTCCTGTCAGTCCAGCCAAATTGCTCTTAGTAGAATTTATAATTTACGTTATCTATTGCATCGTATCAATGCTGACGCTGTTCTCTGCTGCCATGCTGTTTTGGAAAATAAGAATGCATGGTTCTTTCCTGCTGTTTTTAGGAAGCTGGCTTTTAACTATGGTATCGACTTTGAGCATCGGCTTGCTGGTTGGAGGCATTGCGAAAAACAGGAAGAGTGCCAGCGTGATTGCCTGTATCTTGTATTTCCCCATGTTGATTTTTTCAGGCGCGACACTTCCCTTGGAGGTCATGCCCGTTGCCATGCAAAAAATAATCGGTATGTTTCCGTTGACACAGGGGATTCAGCTGATGAAAGCGGCATTTCTTGGATTGCCGGCTGAAAATGCGCTGCTTTCGATTGTTGTTATAAGCGCCGTTGCGCTCATTTGTTTTGGTATCGCTATCACGTGTTTCAAATGGGAATAAGCGTTTGAATATGGCGGTGCTGCAATGTGCTGCTATGACAGACAGCTGCTTTGAGCTATGCGGCAAACCTTATGCGTATCTGTAA
>CATJIF010000134.1 GCA_949740445.1 uncultured Peptostreptococcaceae bacterium
AATATTTACAATTCGCACAGACTTCCCCTACAAAATTCAGCTCCATTATCATTGTGTTTCCTCCTTTGACCGTGGTATAATTTTTTATTAAACCCTATTCTTTTTAACCATCATTTTGATGGTGTTCTTGTTTTGTATACTATACCATCAAAAAGATGGTGTCAAGGGAGGAATTATGGAATTTCATAAAAAATTGCAGCTTCTTCGCCAATCAGCCGGATATACACAAAAGCAGATGGCGGAACGGCTTGCAATCGCCCCAAACGCATATCAGCAATATGAATATGGAAAGCGCGAACCGAATATTGAAAAGCTGCTCATGCTTTCTGCTATTTTGAACACGTCTCTGGATTCTTTGTTGTGTCGTGAGGACTGGATAAAATCTCACGGAGGATTCTTTGATGAATAGAAAAGAGGTCCTCTAATCTATCCCAGGTATCAATTCTTCCGATCCGTTTTCCGTATTCAATTTGTTGATACGCATTTTCAGTGATCCCTAAATACTCTGCCACCTGCTTCTGTGTCAAGCCCGCTGCCTGGCGGGCTTGTTTCAAATTTGCACGCATGGTTGTTTCCTTCCTTAATCTGCAATTTTATGGTTGGCGTCGGTCTGATCCGCCGCCATGACCTGTCGGATGTCTCCGCAATACTGGCAGACGCCCTCATAGGTCTGCATTTCTATCATTCTTACCATGCTTCGCTCCTTTCTGTTCCCGGCCAGTAGTCGGTATAGTTCTTGCCGATGAGCAACATCCACTCTTCCCGGGCCTGCGTAGCCGTCAATCCTTCTTCCTGCAGCTGCGCCTCAAAACGTTCCTGGCATTCCTGCCGCAACCGGCGGTTTTCTGCTTGCGCCCATTCGCTGCAATTCTCCTGCAGTTCCCTGTGATGCACCGGGCACAGATCAATCTGAAATTCGTGGTCGATGCTGTTTTGCCGGTTTACGCCGCCGAATATCTCGTGGCGCTCTGCATAAGGCGTTCCGCAATATGCGCAGATGCGGTCGCATTTATGCTTCCAGCCGTTGGTTTTCCTCCGTTTCTTTTTGTCGTGGGGCTTGGGAAACAACAGCCCGCTGGTATCCATCATGGTGATCTCCTCTCTTTTTGCGGCAGCAATGCGGGCAGAGATATCCGCCGGCTGACAGTTGCATGCCGGCGCTCACGTTCCAATTCTGCCCACAGCGGCGGCATATCTCATATCTGGCGCCTGTGTAACGGCTACTTGTCCGCGGCGATGGTTTTCTCTTTTGCATGGCTACAATCTCCTTCATCCGCCTGTGCAGCGGATTCCTGTACCATATTCAGGGCCTGCATTTCCGTGCGGTACACAAAATCAAAGGATTGCTGTAACAGCTCGTAGGCGGTAGTCAGATCGTCAGAAGCGACAACTGGCAGCTTCCGCAGCTCCCGAAGCATGGCCATGCGGTGGTTTTCCAGCACGGCAATACGCATGGCGATTACGGTTTCTGTATTCATAGATTCCTCTCTTTCTGAAGTGCTGAATGGACACGGCGACGGTTTTTGTCTTGTTTTGTTTTCTTTGTCATGATACAGTGTAACTAAAGGAGAAACTCTGATGAAAAAATTTGAAAAACAGCTCAAACTCATACAGTCTGAAATCGCACAAAACGAAATCGTATTGACCGGCGATCTTGATATCAACGACTACGATCTGAACTATCTCGTAGCAAAAAAACTAATCATGATGGAACCTGCCGGGGATAATCAGTTTTATGTGCTTCTTGACGACTTAGGCTTCACGTACTTTGATGATAAAAAGGAACAAATCAAATTGGCTTTCCTTCACTGGTCGATCAGTATCGTCGTTGCTGTTATTTCTGCTGTCTTTGGTTCTGTGATTACTCTTGTGATTCAGCATACCTTAAGTTTGTAAATCGTTACCGCTACACCTATCAGCACCCAGACCAATGTCCAGAGACACCAGTCAATCGGTGTTTCGATAAATTTTCTTTTCTTCATTTTCTTGCACTTCTCCTCCAGCGTACATTTCTAACATCAGCCGATGTACCTGCCCGATGATCTCGCCGGTAATTTCTTTGATGCGCTGATAGATGGCATCTAATCGGTTCGAAACCTGCTCTGCCTCCGGCAGGTTCATGGAGCCCATCGGCTGCCAGCCGAGCTTCTTTTCTTCTCTGCGCAGCGCTGCAAACTCTGGGCCGTATTGCTGCACCAGCTGCGCGACCTCGCAGAGGATTGTTTCTGTGCTGGTTGTCTCCCGGCAGCCTCCTGTGGTTCTTTCTTCCTGCATACTTGTAATTCTCCTTTGCTCTGCTCTTTTATCGATCTAATCGTTTACTTTGGCCCATTGATCCCCTTGCCTCCTGAAGATGCTTTTAATTCGGTCATCATAGTAGACATAAATATAAAAGCCATCTGTAACCCGAGGCGGATATTCCCGTTTTCCTATCAGGATTTCATCGCTTTTCACACCCGTCATGCTTTGCACTTTCTGTATTAAGTCATTCACTTGTGGGTATGTTTCAGGAATAACCACTGCCCCACGTTCTCCTTTCCAGCACACGCTATCA